>CAYMQR010000017.1:0-20392 GCA_964392195.1 uncultured bacterium
ATGGGCACGATCTCGCGATCGGGGAAGCACCGCCCGAGCACCACCCGCGCCTGCTCGTCGGCGGCGCAGCCGTAGGTCGGCACCAGCACCGCGCCATTCACGATCAGGAAGTTGGCGTAGGTGGCGGGCAAGCGCCGCCCGGTGACGTCGTCGTAGGACGCGCGCGGCCACGGCAGCGGCTCGAGCTTGTAGGCGCGGCCGTCGGCGTCGAGGAAGGCGGCGAGCTCCTCGGCCATCGCGGCGAGCGGCTCGAAGTGCGCGTCGGCGCGATCGTCGCACGCCTGGTACGCGATCGTGTGCGGGTCGGTGAAGCGCGCGAGGGTGTCGATGTGGCCGTCGGTGTCGTCGCCCTCGAGGTGGCCGTGCTCGAGCCACAGCACGCGGCTCACGCCGAGGTGGGCGTGGAGCGCGGCCTCGATCGTGGTCCGGTCCATCCCGGGGTTGCGGGTGGGCGCGAGCAGGCAGCTCGTGGTGGTGAGCAGGGTGCCGTGGCCGTCCACCTCGAGGCTGCCGCCCTCCATCACCAGATCGATCGACTCGAGGAGGCTGCCACCGAGGGCGCCCTGGCGGTGGATGCGGGGGGTGATCTGGTCGTCGAGGTCGGCGGGGTACTTGCCGCCCCAGCCGTTGAAACGGAAGTCGAGGAGCCGCACCGCGCCGTAGCGGCGCACCGCGATCGGGCCGTGGTCGCGCGCCCAGGTGTCGTTGGACGGCGCGATCGGGCACACCAGCCGGTGCGGATCGCCACCCGCGGCGGTGACCATCGCGCGCACCAGCTCGGCGTGCTCGGCGTCGCGGCACACCGCCACCAGGACCTCGCGGCGCGTGACCTCGCGGGCGATGCGCGCGAAGCAGGCGTCCACCGCGGGCAGATCGTCGCGCCAGTCGGTGCGGTCGTGGGGCCACGTGACCATCACGCCGCTCTGCGGCGCCCACTCCGGAATCATCCCGTCGCGCTCGATCACCGTGCTCACCCGCCGTGCGAGAAAAGGACGCACAAGCTGCCCTCAACCCCCTCGTCGAGCAAGCCCGCGCCGGCGTCCGGGGGGCGGATTCCGAGCCGGGCCGCGCCGTGCCACCTTGCGAGTGATTCGACACGACTCACAGCGGAGGCGCGAGATGATCGACCACCTGGGATTCGCGGTGAAGGATCTGGCGGCGTCGAAGGTCTTCTACGTCGGTGCGCTGGCGCCGCTCGGCTACGGCGTGATCATGGAGTTCCCGGGCGTGGTGGGGCTCGGCGCGAACGGCAAGCCGGACTTCTGGCTGAGCCAGGGCGAGCCCACCAGGGGGCTGCACGTGGCGTTCGCGAGCGCCGATCGCAAGACCGTGGATGCGTTCCACGCCGCCGCGATCGCAGCGGGTGGGAAGGACAACGGCAAGCCGGGGCTCCGCCCGCACTACCACCCGAACTACTACGGTGCCTTCGTCTTCGACCCCGACGGCCACAACATCGAAGCCGTCTGCCACGCGCCGGAAGGCTGAGCACGGCCCGCGCCCCTCCGGGGGGCGGGGTGCCGAACGTCGCGGCCACGGCGCGCCAGAGGCGCGCCCTCCAGAACGGACAGGAAACCACGAAGGGGCCGGCGTCGGCGCCGGGGCGTATCGGCGGGCGCTGGAGGGCTGCGGTCCCTCGCAGCCGCTGTGCGCTCGGCGCTCCGTCACCGACCGATGCGCGTCGACGGCCGCGCCCCAGGCGGCGAGAGTCAGGGGCGACGTCGGCGCGAGCGGACGAGCGCGGCGCGCAGCGCTCCGGGCGAGCGCGGGGCGGCGAGCACCACGTCCGCCGGCCCGCGCGCCGGGACGGTGATGGGTACACGCCTGTGGGGCACGAAGTACGGGACTTCGCCGCGGCCAGCCAGACGGACACCCACGAACACCAGGACGATCAGCGTGAACACTGCAGAGATCAACGAGTAGACCACCATGGGGTCGTACCTGCTCGACGGAGGTGTTCCCTTCCCGTCATCGAGGGTGTGCAGCGCGGACCTGCGGCTGAACGCCGCGCCGGCGCTTCCGCTCAGTCCGCCACGGGGCGGTGCTGGGTCATGGTGCGGTGACCGCTCGGGAAGAACACCTGCATCTTGTGCGGGTCGACGATGGCGTCGACCACGCCCACCCCGTAGGTGCGGTGCTCGATGCGGTCCCCGACCCGGTAGCTCCCGCCGACGTCATAGGGCCGGACCGGGCGCGACAGCACCGCGCGGACCGCGGACTGGTCGGGGCGCCACACCGGCGCGGGCTTCTTCGGCCGCCGTGGCGTGGGTCGGACCTTGCCGGAGGAATTCACCGAGATCATCGGGGCGATCACCGAGCCCTCCGCGGCGAGGTAGTTCTGCGCGGCGCCGCAGGTCTTGCATGCGACGCTCGCCGTGGACGCGTTGGGCAGCGCCACGACGGTGTGGACCTGCACTCCGCAGTTCCTGCAGGTGGACTCGAGTTCGGCGCCGATCTTCATCGCGAGCTCCTCGTCCGAGACGCCGAGGACCACGAGGCTGCGCCTGGATGTGGGGGGAAGAGACCAACATGCCCGGTTTTCCGGGGAAACACGAATCGACACTCGACGCCGGTCACTCATCCGAGGACCACGCGGACGCGGTGGATCGCGCCGTCGTCGACGAGCTCGATGCGTGCCTCGGTGGTTTTCGTGAGCTGGCCGTCCGCCTCGACCTGCGCCACGCCGCGGCTCACGTGGTGGGGGTTCTCGACCACGATGTCGTAGCGCGCCGAGCGATGGCGGTACACGATCTCGAACCCATCCCAGCGCTTCGGGATGCAGGGCTCGAGGTGCAACGTCGCGCCGCGCAGCCGGAAGCCGAGGATCGACTCGAGCCCGGCCCGGTAGAGCCACCCCGCCGAGCCCGTGTACCAGGTCCAGCCGCCCCGCCCCACGTGCGGCCGAACCGAGTAGACGTCGGCGCACGCGACGTAGGGCTCGACCTTGTAGCGGCGGATCGCGGCGCGTGAGCTGGCGTGGGAGATCGGGTTCAGCAGGCCGAAGAGCTCGCTCGCCAGGTCGCCCTCGCCGAGCACGGCGCTCGCGACCACCACCCACGCCGCCGCGTGGGTGTATTGGCCGCCGTTCTCGCGGATCCCCGCGGGATACCCCTGGATGTAACCGGGGTCGTGGGGACTGTTCTCGAAGGGCGGGGCAAAGAGCTGGATCAAGCGATCGTCGCGGCGCACCAGGCGCTCGTTCACCGCCGCCATGGCGCGCGTGCTGCGCTCAGGGTCGCCGGCGCCGGAGATCACCGCCCACGACTGCGCGATCGAGTCGATCTTGCACTCGTCGCTCGCGGCCGAGCCGAGCGGCGAACCGTCGTCGAAGTAGCCACGCCGGTACCACTCTCCGTCCCACGACTGCGCCTCGACGGCGCTCGCCAGCGCGCTCGCATGCTCGCGCCACACCCGGGCGCGCTCGAACTCACCCCGGGCTTCGGCCAGCGGCGCGTAGCCGGTGAGCGCCGCATGCAGGAACCACGCGAGCCACACGCTCTCGCCGCGCCCGCCCTCGCCCACCCGGTTCATGCCGTCGTTCCAGTCGCCGCCACCGATGAGCGGCAGGCCGTGGGCGCCGAGCACCAGGCTCCGGTCGAGCGCCCGTGCGCCGTGCTCGAAGAGCGTCACGCGCTCCTCGGAGACGGCCGGCGCGAAGAAACGGTCGTGCTCGCCGGCGGCAAGCGCCGGCGCCTCGAGCAGCGCCACCGGCTCGTCGAGGACGCCCGCGTCGGCGGTGGCCTCCACGTAGTGCGCGATCGAGTGCGGGAGCCACACCAGGTCGTCCGAGATACGGGTACGGACCCCCTTCCCGGTGAGCGGCAGCCACCAGTGCTGGACGTCGCCCTCGACGAACTGGCGCGCCGCGGCGCGCAGCAGGTGCTCGCGCGCCAGTGACGGCTCGGCGGCGAGCAACGCCATCACGTCCTGGAGCTGGTCGCGAAATCCGTACGCACCGCTCGCCTGGTAGAAGCCCGAGCGCGCCCAGATCCGGCACGCGAGCGTCTGGTACAGGAGCCAGCGGTCGAGCATCAGGTCCATCGCGCGATCCGGCGTCCGTACCTCGATCGCGCCCAGCACCCGGTCCCAGTGCCGGGTGACGTCGCGCAGCACGGCGTCGAGATCGAGCCCTCGGTAGCGCTTCACCAGCGCGCTTGCCTGCTCCCTCGACTCGCCCTCGCCCAGGAACCACACCACCTCGGCCTCGGCGTGGGGGCCGAGCTCGAGGCGGGTCTGGAGCGCGCCGCACGGGTCGAGCCCGGCACCGACGCGCCCCGAGAGTACCCGGCCCTGCGCCAGCACCGCCGGCTCGGCGAGCGTGCCGTGGCGCCCCAGGAACTCGGCCCGGTCCCCGCTCCAGGCGCTCTGCTTGCCGGCCAGATCGCTGAACGCCACCCGGCCGCCGAGCTCGGCCCGCCACGGGTTGCGCGCCAGCAGCGCGGCCGTGCCGGGATCGATCTCGGTGACGACGAACGGCGCCGCCGCCGCCCGCGAGCTTCCGAGCACCCACTCGACGTAGGCGGTCACCGACAGCCTGCGAGCTCGCTCCGAGCGGTTGCGGATGGTGAGGCGCGAGATCTTCACGGCGTCGCCGAGCGGGACGTAGACGAGCAGCTCGAGGGCGATGCCGTCGGAGGCATGCTCGAAGCGGCTGTACCCCTGGCCGTGACGGCACACGTAGCTGCCCGCCTCGTTGCGGACCGGCAGCGCGGTCGGGCACCACAGGTCGCCGCTGACCTCGTCGCGAACGTAGAGCGCCTCACCCGGGCGGTTCATGACCGGGTCGTTCGCCCACGGGCTGAGCTGGTTCTCGCGGCTGTCGAGCGACCAGGTGTAGCCGCCACCTTCCGCCGACACCTGGCAGCCGAACGTGGGGTTCGCGATCACGTTGATCCACGGCGCCGGCGTCTCCTGCCCAGCGCCCAGCACCGTCACGTACTCGCGACCCGAGTCGGCGAACCCTCCAAGACCGTTCCAGAACTCGAGATCGAGCCTGGGCGCGGCCACCTCCAGACGGCGGCGCGCCGCGCTGCGGTGGGGCCGGTGCGGCACCAGCGACTCGCTCGGCGCGAGCGACTCGAGCTGCTCGGAGAGGCTGCCGCGGCGGCTCAGCAGGCGCGCTCGCGCGACCGCCGCCAGCAGCCGGCGTACCTCCGGCGTGACCAGCTCGGCGCGCAGCAAGAACACGTTCCCGCGTGCGCCGTCGCCCTCGGGCACCGTGCTCGCGTGGCTGGTGCGCGCAGCGGCCTCGAGCGCGCCCTGCAGATCCTGGGTGTAGGATGGCGCGCGCTCGTTCAGGATCACGACGTCCACGGCGAGCTGCTTCATCCGGAAGTAGCGGTGGGCGTGGAGCACCTGGCGCACCAGGTGCAGGTCCTCGGGGTCGTCGATCCGCACCAGCACGATCGGCAGATCGCCGGAGATGCCGTACGGCCACAGGCTCGCGGGCCCGAGCTCGTTGCGCGCCAGCGTGTCGGCCGCCGGCCGCAGGCCCGGATCGGCATAGAGAACGTGGTTCGCGAGCCGCTGGAAGAGATGAGCCTCGTCGGGGGTCACGCCGAGGTGGTGGAGCTGCACCTGCGCCTGGGTCCAGGCGAGCGTCGTGGCGCGCTCGAAGGCGGCGGCCTCGTGGTGCTTGTCGGCGAGGTCGAGGGCCTCGCCGCGCGAGCCGGCGACCAGGGTCCAGAACGCGACCCGCGCGGTCGTGCCGGGAGCGATGCGCACCCGGCGGCGGAGGCTGAAGATCGGGTCGAGCACCGTGCCCGTGGTCCCCGCGAGCGCCTCGCCGTCGAGCACCGCCGCCGGCGTGCGCAGGGAGCGCCCTCGCCCCACGAACCGCGCCCTGTCGGTCTCGCGCTGCGGCTCGCCCACCGACTCGCCCTCGACCACGGCGAGGTGCACCGCCCACACCGCGCGCTCGGTCGGCGAGCGCGGCCGCCGCGTGGCGAGCAGCACGCCCTCCTCGGCGACGAACTCGGTCTGGACGAAGAGCTTGGAGAACGCCGGATGCGCGGCGTCGGCCGCGGCGGGCGCAAGCACCAGCTCGGCGTACGAGGTGACCTCGATCTCGCGCGGATGCGAGCCCGAGTTGGTGATCGAGACGCGCCGCACCTCGCCGTCGTCCTCGGGCGACACCGCCACCTCGAGGTGGGTGGTCAGCGTGCCGTCGACGCGCCGGATCTCGGCGCCGTTCTCCACGAAGTCGACCTCGTACGAGTCGGGCTCGACTCCCATCGGCTGGTACCCGGCCGACCACACCTCACCGCTCACCGTGTCGCGCAGGTAGACGAACGAGCCCCAGCCGTCCTCGGTCGCGTCCTCCCGCCAGCGCGTGACGGCGAGGTCGAGCCAGCGGCTGTAGCCGGCGCCGGCGCTGGTGACCATCACCGCGTAGCGGCCGTTCGAGAGCAGGTGGGTCCGGGGCGTCGGCTGGTGCGGCGAGTGGAAGCGCCGGCTCGTCGGCGGGATCAGCCCGCGCGCGGGCGCGGCCGAGTCGCTCGGCTGCGCACGCCTTCGCCGGGCCACGATCTCGCGGGGGACGCGCTCCTGCAGCAAGAGCTCGGTCGCCTGCACCATGGGCTCGGCGTGGAAGCGGGCGCGCATCGCGCCGCCCTGCAGCGCGTTGGCGATCGCCACCAGGGTCATCCCCTGATGGTGGGCCATGTAGGCGCGCACCACCGCCACCTTCTGGCCCTCGGGGAGGCGGCGGCCGGTGTAGTCGAGCGCCTCGTAGTAGCCGTAGCCGCCCAGCGCGCCGGCCGCGCCGAGGCGCCCGAAGTTCGCCGCCGCGGCGTGGGGGCTCACCATCGCCGCGAGCGCGGTGGCGTACGGAGCCACCACGGCGTCCTCGCCGAGCCCGCGCTTGAGGCCGAGCCCCGGGACCCCGAAGTTCGAGTACTGGTAGGTGAGCTCGAGGTCGCGCGCGTTGTACGCCGCCTCGGAGATGCCCCACGGCAGCCCGAGCTCGGCGCCGTACTTCATCTGCCGGCGCACCACCAGGCGGCTGGTGTGCTCGAGCAAGCTGCCGTCGGGCGCGCGCATCACCAGCGACGGCATCAGGTACTCGAACATCGACCCGGACCACGAGGCGAGCGCGGCACCGCCGTCGACGGGGCTCAAGCGGCGGCCGAGGCGGAACCAGTGGCGGGCCGGGACGTCGCCCTTGGCGATCGCGATGAAGCTCGCGAGGCGCGCCTCCGACGCGAGCAGGTCGTAGCAGCTCGGGTCGAGGGTGCCGTCGTCCACGCGATAGCCGATCGAGAGCAACTCGCGCGACTCGTCGAGCAGGAAGCCGAACTCCATGGCGCGTGCGAACGCGTCGGCCGACCCCGCGACCGCCGCCGACCGCGCGGCGAGACTCCGCGCGGCGCTCGCCGCGACCGTCAGGGACTCGGCCGTGAGCCCGTCCCGCGCGGGGGGTGCGCCGCGCGCCGCGAGCAGCGCGACCGCCTGCTCGCAGCGCTCCGCGAGCGCGCCCAGGCTCGGCGTCGTCTCGAGGAGCACCTCGAGCGGATCGTTCGGGTCGCGGGCGACCGACGAGGTCCACGGCGCGAGCAGCGCCAGGTCGCGAGCGTGGCTTCGCACCGAGGCCGCGAACGCCTCGACCCACACCAGGACCGCCGGATCGCGGCCGTCGTCGCTGGTGACGCCGGCGCCGCCGACGATGTCCGTGAGGGTGTCCGCGTGCACGGCGAGCTCGCGCAGCCGCGCAGCCGCGCCGCTCGGCGTCGCGGGTGCGTCGGCGAGCGACGCATCGACCAGCGCGAGCGCCGCACCGAGCTGGGACCGCATCACGGCCGCGGTGCGCCGCTCGCCGACGTCGTCGCGGACCGCCTCGCGGACCAGCGCCACGGCGTCACCGAGCCCCACGGCCCACTGCGGGCTCACCAGGGGCTGGTCGGCGACCTCGCGGCACGCGTTCGCGAGCGCCACGAGGTGTCCCGCGAGGTTGCCGCTGTCCACGGTCGAGACGTAGCGCGGGTCGAGCGGGCGCAGGTCCCGGGTGTCGTACCAGTTCAGGAAGTGCCCGCGGCAGCGCTCCATCTTGCCCAGCGTGGCGAGCGTCGCCTCGAGCTGCGCGACGGTCTCGGTCGTGCCGACCCAGCCGAAGTCGCGCGCGGCGACCCGCGCCAGCAGATAGAGGCCCACGTTCGTCGGTGAGGTCCGGTGCGCCACGACCGGCGCGGGATCCTCCTGGAAGTTGTCGGGCGGCAGCATCTGGTCGCCGGAGGTCACGAACGACTCGAAGTAGCGCCACGTGCGGCGCGCGATGAGCCGCAGCAGCCGCGCGTCATCGGGCGACGCCAGCCGCGCGCCCGCGAGCTCGGTCGGGAGGCTGGTCCAGCGCGCCACGCTGGGCGCCGCGAGCCAGAGCGCGGCCACCGGCAGCGCCACCGGCCACGCCCCGCGGCCCACGAGGACGAGCGCCGCCGCGACGGCGGCGAGGGCCACGCCGCCCGCCATGCGCCGGTAATACGCACCGAGGTCGAGCAGCCGGTCGGACTTCGCCTGGTCCGCCGTGAGCCACTCGAGGAGGTGCTTGTGGCCGAGCGACATGCGGTGGAGCGTGCGCGCGATCGCGTCGGCCATCAGCCACGCTTCGGCGGTGAGGAACGTGATCAGGAGCGCGGACTGGGCCGCCGCGAGCGCGATGTCGGCGCGCAGCGCGCGGAGCCTTCCGCGCCATCCGAGACGCCCGCGCCACGGCACCAGCGTGTCCAGCACCGGCAGCCACGCGGGCACCGCGATCGACGCGAGCACCAGCGCCGTCCACGCGAGCGCGGCGGGGAGCGGGAGCATCCAGCCCACCACCAGCGCGAGCAGCGCGGCGGGCGCCACCAGGGTCCGGCGCAGGTTGTCGAGCATCTTCCAGCGGCCGATCCAGGGGATCTCGCGCCGCGCGGGGTCACCGCTCGAGTCGCGGCCGCGCGCGAAGATCCACGGCAGGAGCTGCCAGTCACCGCGCGCCCAGCGGTGCTGGCGCGCCGCGGCGACGTCGAAGCGCGCCGGGAACTCGTCGAGCACCTCGATGTCGGACACCAGCCCGGCGCGCGCGAAGATGCCCTCGAGGAGGTCGTGGCTGAGCAGCGTGCTGTCCGGCACGCGATCCTCGAGTGCCGCCTCGAACGCGTCGACGTCGTAGATCCCCTTGCCGGTGTACGACCCCTCGCCGAACACGTCCTGGTACACGTCCGAGGCGGCGAACGAATACGGGTCGATCCCCGAGGCACCGGAGAACGTGCGCTGGAAGCGCGACGCGTCCCGGTTCATCGGCAGGCCGGCGTTGACTCGCGGC
This sequence comes from uncultured bacterium, assembly GCA_964392195.1. Lineage (GTDB taxonomy): Bacteria > JADJOY01 > JADJOY01 > JADJOY01 > JADJOY01 > JADJOY01. The sequence continues at coordinate 9,293 of CAYMQR010000017.1, forward strand.
TGCAGCACCGCGTGCCCGGACACCACCCGCCCGCTCGCCACGTCGAGCTGGGGACGGTTGAGCGGGTGCGCGAGCTTCCCGATCAGGCGCCGCGCCGTGCCGCGCGGCAGCCGGGTGTCCGAGTCGAGCGTGATGACGTAGCGAACCCCCGGGGGCGGCTCCACCGCGCGCCCGCCCACCGGAAGGAACGTGGTGTCGGTCGCGCCGCGCAGCCAGCGGTTGAGCTCGCGCAGCTTGCCGCGCTTGCGCTCCCAGCCGAGCCAGCTCCGCTCGCCCGGGTTCCACACCCGCCGGCGGTGCAGCAACAGGAACCGATCGCCGGCCACGCCGCCGGAGTGCGCGACGTTGAGCCGCGCGATGCCGGCCGCCGCGGCCGCGAACAGCTCTTCGTCCCCGGCCACCGTCTCCGCTTCGGCGTCGGTCCAGTCCGAGAGCAACGCGTAGCGAAGGTCACCTTCGGTGTTCGCGAGGTGACAGACCTCCAGGTGCTCGATCTGCTCCTCGACGGCGCGCGCCGACGTGAGCAGCGTCGGGACCACCACCAGCGTGCGCAGCTCGGTCGGCACGCCGTCGCGCAGCTCGAGCGCGGGCAAGGCGCGTGGCCCGAAGACCCGGCTCACGTGGCGATTGAGGAGCGCGAGCGCCGCGTTCGACGCCGGCAGCACCGCGAGCGCCGCGAACACGGCCAGCCACGCGCCATCCACGCCGTGGCGGGCCAGCGGCGCGAGCCCGATCGCGCTCAGCACGACGGTCGCCAGCGCGAGCGCGCCGACGTAGCCCGAGAGCCCGAGGCTCTTGTACGCCCGCGGTCGCCAGACCCGCCACGAGGGACGGAACCCGAGCCTGCGCTCGAGGTCACGGCGCCCCGAGGAGATCAGGTGGTAGCCGGGGTCGATCGCGCGCGGGTTGGAGGCGCTGGGGTCCGCGATCACCGCGTCGGCCGCCTCCTGGCAAGCGCGGATCACCTGCGCGGCGACCTCCAGCTCGCTCGCCGGCGAGCACCTCGCGAGCTCTTCGATCGCGTGCCGGTAGCGGTCGCGGGTGGGGAAGTCCATCGCGCCGAACGCGCTGCCGTCTCGCAGCGTCGCGTCGACCAGGCTCGCGGCCTCGAAGATCTTGCGCCAGTCGAGGTCCGAGAGCAGCCGCATGCTGGTGATCACGTTGCGGACCGTGATGTTGCTGGCTCCCAGCCTGCGGTGCTCCTCGCGGACCAGATCGTCCGCGCTGGTGGCGTGGGCCGCGAGCTGCTCGTCGAGCGAGCGCAACGCCGGCGTCGCGGTCGGATCGAGGTCGCGAAGCCGCTGGATGAGCTGCACCGCGAACGCGGTCTCGAGCGCTCCCGAGGTGGCGCGCGCGAGCGCGCGCCGGGTGGCGGGGGCGCTCGCGGACTCCTGCGTCAGCAGGCGATCGGCGAGCGCGTCGGCGCGCTGCCGGGCGCGCCGCCCGCGCGCGAGCCGCTCGGAGGCGCGGCGCAGGTTCTCGACGAGCACGATGCGCAGCGTGATCGCGAGCGCCCACAGCTCGCCGATGGTGAGCGGCTGGACGCCCTGGTACGCCTGGATGAAGCGCGCCAGCGACTGCGGGTCGAGGCGGCTGTCGGTGTGCGCCACGTACGCCCACGCCAGCCCGTAGATCCGCGGGTGACCGCGCAGCGGCCCGCCGGCGAGCTTGGGAAGCTGGCGGTAGTAGCCGGGCGGCAGGTCGGCGCGGGCCTGGCGGATCTGCTCCTCGACCAGGTGGAAGTTGTCGACCAACCACTCGGCCGCGGGGGGGATCGCGCGGTCTTCGTGGATCGCGGCGATGATGGTGCGATACGCGGCGAGCAGCGCGACCGCGTTCTCGCTCAGCCGGCGATGTAGCTTCACGCCGCGCGCGGGTCCGCGGATCACCCGCTGCGCTTCGGCGAGGCTTGCGGCGTGCTGCTCGAGCCGCTCGACCCCGAACAGCTCGGCGCGGATCAGCTCGTCCCCCTGAGTGGGACGAGAGCGGCGCGGACGCCGCAGCGTGAACGGACCGCGGGCGGTCACCTCGGCGCCTCGGGAGCCGCGGCGGGCTTCGCGCCCGCGCGGCGATGCCGCCACAGCCACCCGCGACAGCGCGAGAGGATGCGACGCAAACCCGCCTCGGGAGGCCCGCGCGCCACGATCGGCTGGACGCCCGGCGGCCGGCAGACGCGCAACAAATGGTCGCGCACGCGCTGCGGCTCGGCCGCGTCGGCGAGGCGAGGCGGTGAGGTGTCGAGCCGACCCCGCGACCGATCGCGAACCCGCGCGGCCGCGGCCGCTCGCTCGACGCCAGTCGCTTCCCAGGCCGTGGCACGCGCCACCGCGACGTGGATCCGTCTCATGCGGTCACCGCCGTCCCGTCGCGCTTGGCCTCGAGCCAGCTCAGCAGGGTGGCCGGGGACATGAGCCGCCAGGCGTCCACGCTGCCGCTGCGGGTCGCGATCGAGCGCACCACCGCGTCGTAGGTGCACACCACCATCGGCAGCGACAGCCCGAAGAGCAGATTCAGCTCGAGCGCGTCTTCGCGCTGCTGCGCCGCGTAGGACTCGCGCTTGCGTGCGGCGTCGTACGCGCGCTTCGCGATGATCCTGACGAAGAGATCCAGCTTGCAGACCGCGTCCTGGGTGAGGTCCATCCGCAGGAATGCCGAGGCGAGCTCGGAGAGGTCCGCCACCGAGAGCCCGCTTCCAGACCCCGCGAGCTTGCGAAGCGTGGCGCCGATCGCCCGCGACCACGCCCGCCACCGGTCCCCGGGCTCGTCGAGCCCCGGACGCACCTGGGTGCGGTCGAGCTCGAACTCCCAGCGCCGCCTCCGCCCGTCGCCGAGCTCGTAGACACAGGGGCGCTCGAGGTCCGCGGGGGACGAGGCCACCTTGAGGTGCTCCCAGGCCGCCCGGTAGCAGCGCCGCATGGCCGGCTCGTCGAAACCGACCATCGGCCGCACGCCGCACAGCGCGGCGAGCTCCCAGCCGCCCGGGACCACGGGCAGGTCGGGATCCACGACGCGGTCGAGGCGATCGAGACGGCGCGCCCAGCTTCGTGGCGGGACCCGGCTCTCCGCGAGCGGGAAGCCAAGCTCGGCCAGCGCGCTGGCGGCCAGCGAGATCGGGTGCGCCCCACGCAGCCGGTCGAGCGCGGCGAGGTCGAGCGCCTCGTCCTCGGCGAGAACGATCTTCCGGACCGTCACCGCGTCGAGCACCACCCGTTCGACCGGGGGGTCGGGTGCAGGGGTCACCCGATGGGGAGTGAACCGGTTCACCCACGGCAGCTCGGCCCAGGTGTTGCGCCGCGTCGACGGTGAGCGCCGGTCGTCGCCGCGCAGGGTCAGCACCCGGCGCGGCCCGAACTTGTCGACCAGGAGCTGCGCCACCAGCAGCCCGAGGTCCTGCTTGCGGCGATCGGGATGGACCTTGGGTGCGGTGGCGCGCAGCCGGTCCGCACCGACCGCGGTGAGGACGGCGAGCGTCACCTCGTCCCCCTCCGGCTCGTGCTCGAGATAGGCGTCGATCGCCTGCTCGGCGACCGAGTCGAGGCTCGCCAGATGCGCCGTGCGCCGCCGCGCCTGCGGCGTCACCGACGGACGCTCCTCCTGAGACACCCAGACCGCCAATGTCACCTCGAGACGTGGATTGTAAGCAACAAACCAACCTACCCCCTGCGCGACCTGTTGGCTACAGGTCAACGCTGCGGGCTCGGCGGCGCTCACGCTCTCCCGTATCGCCGGGCGCGCGGCGCGCGCCCCTCCGGGCCTGGAGCGTCGCGGACGCGGCGCGGCGGAGCGCCGAAGGCGCGGACGCCCTCCAGGGCGGACGGGGAACGACCGGCGTACGGACGGCGGCGCCGGGGCGCATCGGCGGGCGCTTCAGGGCTGCGGTCCCTCGCAGCCGCTGCGGCTCGCCGCGGTCAGTGGTGCGAGTTGCGGCCGAGGTTGAGGCCCATCTGGCGGATGACCTCGGAGAAGCGGCCGTCGGAGGGCGGCGGGCCGTACGGCAGCGTGCGGCCGTGGACGACGTCCACCAGCGCCACGTTCACCTCGGCGGTGCCGCCGCCCGCCTTGACCGCGTTCTCGCGGAAGCGCCGGCACATGGCCGTGACCTGGTCGGGCTCGTCGATCCTGTAGAAGGCGAGCACGAACAGCGACAGGTCCTTGCCCACCAGCCGCTTGCTCGCCCGCACCGCGTCCTCGCCGCGCTCGATGAAGCGCTCGGCGGAGCCGGGGTCGAGGGTGTCGAACGCCCGCAGGTGGATCCAGAACCGCGCCGGCCAGGCGCTCGCGGCGAGCGACCACGAGAACCCCTCCTGGTCGGCGCGCTTCCACGCCAGCCCCTTGCGGTTCTCGAGGAGCTCCTGGCAGGTGCGCTTGGAGTAGGCGGTGACCACGCTGCCGGTGACGCGATCGGTGGCGCGCGGCCGCGCGCGCGCCTCGAGCGCCACCGCCACCTCGAGGTCCTCGGGCGTGATCGGCGCCGTGGGGCGGCTCGGGATCTGGAACCCTCCCGGCGAGAACTGCCCCCAGCGCTCGTCGTACTCGCGGCGCGCCGCGCCGTTCGAGAGCACGTCGTAGGCCTCGTTGAGCTCGGCCATGCGGATCGAGGCCTCGGCCTGGACCTCGGCGCCCTGGCTGGTCACGAAGTCCGGGTGGTGGGTGCGGGCGAGCCGGCGGTACGCCGACTTGATGGCGGTCGCGGTCGCGCCGCGGTCCACGCCGAGGATGGCGTAGTAGTCCTTCACCCCGTCCAACCCCGCCTCAGATGCCATACGTCCGTCGCAGCAGCCGCAGCACGCGGGCGTTGAGGTCGTCGCTCGAGAAGGGCTTCGAGACGTAGTCGTCGGCGCCCACGTGGTAGCCCTTGGCGCGCGACTTCTCCTCACCCGGGCTCGCCAGCATCACCACCGGCACGAACGCGGTGCGGATGTCCTCGCGCAGGTGCTGGCAGAGCTCGAAGCCGTCCATGCCGCCGAGCGCCACCTCGGCGATCACCAGGTCGGGCAGCCGCTCGGAGACCGCGGCGAGCGCGTCCTCGGCGCTCGACGCCACCGTCACGTCGACCTCCACCGGCAGCAGCGCGAGGGCGCCCTGGATCCCCTCGAGGACGCCCGGGTCGTGGTCGACCACCATGACGTGCGGCCGCTTCACCGCGGGCTGCGGGCGAACGCGCGGCGCGGTGCGCGGCATCGCCCATTCGGTGGGCGCGGTCGCGCCGCCGACGCCGGCCATCGCGTAGCCGCCGCCCCCGCCGCCACCTCCCCAGCCCGCCGAGGCGGGCGCCGGGCGTGGCATGGGCGTGGGTGCGGGCGGGCGGCGCCGCACCGGCGCGGTCCGCGAGTACTCGAAGCTGTCGCTGCCGGGGGCGCGCTTCTTGTGGTTGCAGTAGGGGCAGATCCGCCACTCGAGCTTGAGCTCCTGACCGCAGCCCTCGCACAGGTCGCGCAGCGAGTGGAGGCAATACGGGCAGGTCGAGAAGTCGAGGTGGATGAAGGCGCTGCACTGCGGGCAGCGCACCAGGTCTTCCTCGTCGAACTGGATGACGCGCAGCACCTCCTCGGGGGAGGTGACGCCCTGGCGCAGCTTCTCGAGGGCGTCGTCGGCGAGCATGCGCGCGCCGGTCTGGGCCACCGCCTTGCGGAGCTCGCCCTCGGTGCCCTTCTTCTGGATCAGCTCCTTGAGCTTGGGCGTCATGCGCACCATCTCGAAGATGCCGACCCGCCCGGCGTAGCCGGTCCGCCCGCAGGCGCCGCAGCCGCGGCCGCGGAAGAAGCTCATCGCGGTGCCCTCGAGGCGCAGCTTGGCGAGCACGTCCGGCGTCGGCGTGTACGCCTCCTTGCAGCGCATGCAGATGCGGCGCGCGAGGCGCTGGGCGACGATGAGCTGCACCGACGACGTGATGAGCACCGGGTCGACGCCGAGGTCGAGGAGCCGCGTGACGGTCGCGAGCGCGCTGTTGGTGTGTACCGTGCTCAGCACCAGGTGGCCCGTCATGGCGGCGCGGAACGCGATCTCCGCGGTCTCGAGGTCGCGGATCTCGCCGACCAGGATCACGTCCGGGTCCTGGCGCAGCACCGAGCGCAGCACCTTGGGGAACGTGAGCCCGGTCTTGGTGTTGACCTGGACCTGGGTGATGCCGCCGAGCTGATACTCGATCGGGTCCTCGACGGTGACGATGTTGACCTCGGGGCTCTTCCTCTTGGTCAGCATCGAGTAGAGGCCGGTGGTCTTGCCCGAGCCGGTGGGTCCGGTCACCAGCACCATGCCCTGCGGCTGGTTGAGGCAGCCCTCCAGGATCGAGCACTGCTCGTCGGTCAGGCCCATCGCGCGGAAGGTCGGGATCTGGTTGGTGCCGAGGACGCGCATCACCACCTTCTCGCCGAAGTGGGTCGGCAGGGTGGAGACGCGGATGTCGAGCGACTTGCCCTGGAACTGGGCCTTGATGCGGCCGTCCTGGGGCAGCCGCCGCTCGGCGATGTCGAGGTCGGCGAGGATCTTGAGCCGCGAGGTGACCGCGGCGTGCAGCCACTTGGGCACCTGCATGTAGTCGCGCAGCACGCCGTCCACGCGCAGCCGCACCTGCAGGTTGTTGAGGCCGGGCTCGACGTGGACGTCGGAGGCGCCGCTCTTGATGGCGTCCTGGATGAGCAGGTTCACCATCCGCACCACCGGCGCGAGCTGCGCGGCCTCGCGGGCGTCCATGGCGTCGAGGTCGACGCCCGAGGTACCGTCGGTGACGAAGCTCAGGTCGGTGGCGTCGGCGACGTTGCTGAGGAAGTCCTGGAGCTTGTCCTCGGTGGTGTAGTAGCGGTCGATGGCGTCGACGATCTCGGCGCGGCTCGCCACCACCGGGCGCACGCTCAGCCCCGCGGCGAAGCTCACGTCCTGGATCGCGTTGAAGTCGGACGGGTCGGCCATCGCTAGCACCAGCGAGTTCTTCTCGACCTTGATCGGCATCACGGTGTGCTTGCGCGCCATCTCCTCGGTGACCGCGCGCAGCGCCTTGGGGTCGACCGTCGCGCTGGCGAGACGGACGAGCGAGAGATCGAGCCACCTGGAGAAGGTCTCGGCGAGCGACTCCTCGGAGACCCGCTTCTCGTGGATGATGAGGTCGAACAGCGACATGCGCCGCTTCTTCGCCTCCTCGACGCACTGCTCGAGCTCGGAGGCGTTGAGGATCCCGGCCTGAAGAAGCAGTGGTCCCAAGGTCTTGGACATCTCTCGCTCCGCGGCGGGGTGCCCGCGAGCCCCCCGCGACTGCGTGTCGGCCGCGCTCCCGACCGCGATTTACGTACCGCCTCCCGACCGAGTCAAGGAGGTGGGCCGCTCGTCGCGACCGAGTGGGCGCTACCCGTTGGCCACGTGGCTTTGCAATCCGGGCTCCACCTGAAACGCGCCGTTTCCTTGCGGGATTCACGGACCAGGGGGCGGGGACGGGCACAAATTGTCAGCCCCCGGCGCCCCACCCTGTCGGGATAATGACAGCGTACCGATCGGCCGCCGAATCGGAGGGACGGCCTCCTGGCCGTCCGCGCGCCGAGGTGCGACGTCCAACGGGCACGGCGCGGCTGCCGCCATTGCGACCGGCGGCTAGACTCGCCACTCCCATGCCGATCGTGACCGATCACGTGAAGGTCGCCACCCGCGGCGACTGCGACATCCACGACCTCACCGAGAGCGTGGCCGCGGTGGTCCGCCGCCACCGCTTCCGCGAGGGGCAGGCGCTGGTGTTCGTGACCGGCTCGACCGCTGGCCTCACCACGATCGAGCACGAGCCGGGCCTGCTCAGGGACATCCCGGAGCTCTTCGAGCGCCTCGCCCCTCGGGGCGCGCACTACCATCACGAGGACACCTGGCACGACGGCAACGGCCACTCGCACGTGCGAGCGTCGCTGCTCGGCTGCTCGATCACCGTGCCGTTCGCCGACGGCCAGCTCCTGCTCGGCACCTGGCAGCAGCTGGTGCTGATCGACTTCGACAACCGCCCCCGAAGCCGCGACGTGGTGGTGCAGCTCACGGGCGACCGCGACGCCTGACGAGGGAGTGACCGAGCATGGCGAGCATGAAGGGCAAGAAGGCGCTGGTGGTGGGGGTCGCGAACGAGCGCTCGATCGCGTGGGCGGTGGCCAAGCGGCTCGCCGAGGAGGGCGCCGAGATCGCCCTCACCTACCAGGGCGAGGTGCTCGAGAAGCGGGTGCGGCCGCTCGCCGAGAGCATCGGCGCCGCGCTGCTGACGCCGTGCGACCTCACGGTGGACAGCGACATCGACGCCGCCTTCGCCAAGATCGGCGAGACCCTCGGCGCGCTCGACGTGCTGGTCCACTCGGTGGCGTTCGCGCGCCGCGAGGACCTGCTCGGCGACTTCGTCGCGACCGACCGCGAGGGCTTCCGGGTGGCGCTCGACGTGAGCGTGTACACGCTGGTCGCGCTCACCCGCGCCGCGCTGCCGCTCATGGAAGGGCGCGGCGGCAGCGTCGTGACGATGTCCTACTACGGCGCCGAGAAGGCGCTGCCCCACTACAACGTGATGGGGGTGGCGAAGGCGGCGCTCGAGGCGGCGGTGCGCTACCTCGCGCAGGACCTCGGCCCGCGCGGCATCCGCGTCAACGCGATCAGCGCCGGCCCGATCAAGACGCTCGCCGCCGCGGGGATCAGCGGCTTCCGCGACATGCTCCACCACCACGAGGAGAAGGCGCTGCTCAAGCGCAACGTCACCGCCGACGAGGTCGCCGCCGCCGCGCTCGCGCTGCTCGGGCCGCTCGGCAGCGGCATCACCGGCGAGGTGCTGCACGTCGACGCCGGCTACCACGCCGTCGGGATGTGAGGCGGCTCGTGGCCGCGCGAACGGCTGGAGGGTCGTGGCTTCGTCGACGACCCCAGGATCGATCGGCCGCCGCCGACGGAGCGGCCGCGCTCCAGGGCCGGTGGAGCGTCGCCGCTCCGTCGGCGACCCGGCGCTCGATCGCCGTGCTCTCGCTCGCGCTCCTCACCGCGTGCGACCGCGGGCCGTCGCGCACGCTCGACCTCGCGGCGGCGGACGCGCTGGTGCGCGTGACCACCGAGAGCGTCGCGTGGGATCCGGCCACCAAGGGCGACGCCGGCGGTCCGGCGGCGGCGCCGCCGATCCGGCTGCTCGCGGGCTTCGCCGCGCCGGGCATCGAGGCCGACCGGCCCGGGGTGTGGGTGATCGCGCCCGAGGCGGCGCTCGGCCTCACGGTGATCGACCCGCGGCCGCGCCGCCTCGAGCTCGCGATCGCGCCCGCGCCTGTCCCGGCGGGCTCGGTGCAGACGCTCACGGTGCTGGCCGGCGAGCGCGCCCTGAACGAGCGGCCGATCGAGCTGCGCCGCGGCGAGCGCGTGGTGGCGGTCGACGTCCCCGCCGACGCGCTCGCGATCGGCGCCTCGACGCTCCGGCTGCGCTTCGCGTTCGCGTCGCGGCCCGCCGACGTCGAGCCAGGCTCGGGTGACCCGCGCACGCTCGCGGCGCGGGTGTCGCGGATCCGCCTGCTCGCGGCCGACGCACCCGGGCGCGGCGCCGCGGACGCGGCGGCCGCCGGTGCGCGCCGCGACGAAGCCGGCTGGGTGGTCCATCCGCCGGTCCGCCTCACCTTCCCCTTCGCCGAGTGCTGCGCACAGCGCTTCACGAGCGAGGTCGCGGCGAGCGGCGGCGCCGCCGGCGAGGCGCGGGTCTCGATCGCGCTGCTTCGCGACGGCGCGCCCGCGGTGACGCTCGTCGACGCGGCCGCGGTGGGAGCGAAGCCCGCGCGCATCGGCGCGAAACTACCGCCCTCACCCGAGCCGCTCGGCGCGATCGAGGTCCGCGTCACGGGCTCGCCCACCACCGAGGTCCGGCTCACCTCGCCGCACCTTCGCCTGCGTGGCGCCACGCCGGACCCGCTCGCCGCAGCCGGCGTGGCGTCACCGCCGGCGCCACCCCGGTACCCGCCGGCGCCACCCAAGCGGGTGATCCTGGTGATCCTGGACGCCGCCTCGGCGCTCCACGCGAGCGCCTACGGCTACGAGCGGCCGACCACGCCGTTCCTCGAGCGGCTCGCTCGCGAGGGCGTGCGCTTCGAGCGCGTCTACGCGCCGGCCTCGTACACGATCGCGTCCGCGTCCGCGATCCTCACCGGGCTCTTCCCCGAGCGCACCGGCGTGATCGCGCAGCAGCACAAGCTCGCGAGCGAGGTGCCCACGCTCGCGGGCGCGCTCCACGCGCGCGGGATGCGCACGCTCGCGGTGATCGCCAACCCCAACGCCTCGGCAAGCTACGGCGGCCTCCACGAGTTCGACGAGGTCGAGGAGCTGTTCCGCGACAAGACCAAGGTCCTCGACCCCGAGGTGCCGCGCCCGCGCTCGATGATCCACGGCACGGTCAACGACCTGGCGCTGGCGTTCCTGAACCGCGCTCCCGACGCGCCCGCGTTCCTCTATCTCCACGAGCTGCCGCCCCATCACCCGTACCTGGCGCCGCCGCCCTACCGCGGGATGTTCCTGGGCAAGGCCGATCCCGCGACGCTCATCGACACCTGGAAGTCGATCTCGCCGCGGGTCCGCGTGGACCTCGTCGACTGGGAGAAGGAGTTCGCGCGCGACCGCTACGACGAGCACTTCCGCTACGCCGACGAGGGCGTCGAGCAGCTCGTGGAGCGCCTCACGGAGGCGGGCCTCGACGACGACACGCTGCTGGTCGTGACGTCCGACCACGGCGAGGCGTTCGGCCAGCACGAGCGCATGTTCCACAACACCACCGTGTACGAGGAGATGATCCGCGTGCCGCTGGTGATCCGCCCGCCGAAGCGCTGGAACGTGGCGCCGCAAGTGGTGAGGACCGCCGTCAGCACCGTCGACCTCTTCCCCACGCTGGTGGCGCTCGCGGGTGGCGGCGCGCCGCCCGCGGTCGACGGCCTCGACCTCTCCGCCGCGGTCCTCGACGGCACCGAGCCGCCGCCGCGGCTGCTCACCTCGCGCAGCATCGAGAGCTGGGGGCGGCAGGCGCTCGTCGACGGGCGCTGGAAGTACCTCGACGACGGCAAGGACGACGACACCGAGCTCTACGACCTCGAGACCGACCCTCGCGAGACCCGGAACCTCGTTGGCGAGCACCCG
>CAYMQR010000018.1:0-20315 GCA_964392195.1 uncultured bacterium
CACCGAAGGAAGCCGAGTGGGACTCTGGGAGCGAATCAAGCGCTGGTTCAGGCGCGAAGGGGCGGTCGAAGCCAAGCCGGCGGTCTCGCCGGTAGCTGCGGCGGCCGCCGCGAAGCCGAGGAAGAGCGCCGGCCCAGCGGCGCCGTCTCCCGCAGGGGATCCAAGCGCGTTCGTGAAGCTGGCCGAGCGGTATCTGGGCATGCAGATGGCCGACACGGCCCTGCACGTCTGCCAGCGTGGGCTCGAAGCGCATCCGGACCACGTCGCAGGACGGGCGCTCCTCGCTCGGATCTACGTCGCGAAAGGGATGCGCGGCGAGGCCCAGCAGCTCATCGACGCCCTCGTCGCTGAGCTCGGGGACGCCCCCGAGGTGGCGGCGCTCAAGGGCCTGATGACCAGCGGTCCCGCTGCAGCCGCGGCGCGGCCTGGCCCAGGTGCGGGCGCGCCTACGCCTGGGGACACGACGCGGCGCGAGCTGCAGGCGCTGGAAGGCTACCTTGGCCGGATCCGGCGCGAACTCGGTCGGCTGGGGCCACCCTGAAGTTGTTCGATCCGCTCGCGCGGGCCGCCGCGCACGAGCGACTCATCCTGCAGTCGTGAGGGGTTCGACATGATTTCGACCGCCGAGTTTCGCAAGGGCCTCAAGATAGAGATGAACGGAGAACCCTTCATCATCGTGGACTTCCAGCACGTGAAGCCCGGCAAGGGTGGCGCATTCGTGCGCACCAAGCTCAAGAGCCTCATCACGAGCAAGGTGCTCGACCAGACCTTCCGGTCGGGCGACAAGGTCGACGTCCCCGATGTCGAGACGCACGAGATGCAGTACCTCTTCCGTGTCGGTGAAGACATCACCCTCATGGACACGTCGAGCTACGAGCAGCACACCTACACCGCCGCCGAGCTGGGCTCGGACATCCAGTGGACCAAGGACGGGGTGACGATCGAGGTGCAGATCTACAAGGGACGCCCGATCGGGATCGAGTTGCCGATCTTCGTGGCGCTCGCCATCGTCAAGACGGATCCAGGCATCCGTGGCGACACCGCGACCGGCGGCACCAAGCCCGCCGTCCTGGAGTCCGGGGCCACGATCCAGGTGCCGCTCTTCCTCAACGAAGGCGATACGGTGAAGGTCGACACCCGTACCGGTGAGTACGTCGAGCGCCTCTCCACGTCGCGAGGGAAATCGTGACCGACCGCGAGATCACCGATCTCATCCGCTTCCTGATCCAGACCGACGTCCGGGAGTTTCGGCTCGAGCGCGATGGCGAGAAGCTCGAGGTGGTGCGCTCGCTTCCGACCGGAGTCCCCGAAGTCGCGGCCGCGCCGGTCGCCTACCGGCCATCCGAGCCGTCGGCGCTGCCGGTGCGTAGCGAGCCGAGCCCACGCGACCTTCCGGCCTCCGACGAAGAGCACCGGGCGATCTCGTCTCCGCTGGTGGGCACGTTCTTCCGGTGCCCCGCGCCCGGAAAGCCGGCCTTCGTCGAGGTGGGCTCGGTCGTGGAGTCCGGTGCCACCCTGTGTATCGTCGAGTCGATGAAGGTGATGAACGAGATCGAGAGCGACGTGAAGGGCCGCGTCGCGAAGATCCTCGTCGAGGACGGCCAGCCGGTGGAGTACGGGCAGCACCTGTTCTTGATCGAACCGATCCTCTGATGCCGCGCCGCGCTGCCCGTTCGGAACCCCGACCCCGCTGATCCGATGATTCGCAAGGTGCTCATCGCCACGCGGGGCGAGGTCGCGCTCCGCATCATCCGCACCTGCCGCGAGATGGGCATCCGCACCGTCGCGGTGTGCTCGACCGCCGAGCGCGAGGCCCTCCACGTCCGCCTGGCGGACGAGAGCGTGTGCATCGGTCCGCCGCCGATCGCCGAGAGCTACCTCAACGTGCCGCGGCTGCTTGGCGCGGCCGAGACGACGGGTGCGGACGCCATCCATCCTGGCTACGGGCTGTTGTCGGAGAGCGCCGCCTTCGCCGAGGTCTGCCAAAACTGCGGGATCACCTTCATCGGCCCCACGCTGCGCAACCTCCGCCTCATGGGGAACAAGGGCAAGGCGCGCGAGGTGGTCAGCCGTGCGGGTGTGCCGGTGCTGCCGGGCATCCCGCGCAAGATCTCGGACGCGCGGGAGGCGCTGCGCGCGGCCTCGGGGGTCGGCTTCCCCGTGCTCATCAAGGCGGCGTCCGGCGCCGGTGGCCGCGGCTTGCGCGTGGTCCGGGACCCGAGCGAGTTCATCGCGGCCTACGAGACGGCGCGAGCGGACGTGAGGGCCGCCTTCGGCGACGAGCACCTGATCGTCGAGCGTTACTGCACCGACGCCAGGCACGTCGAGTTCCAGATCCTCGCGGACACGGACGGGAACGCGGTCCACCTGGGTGAGCGCGAATGCACCATCCAGCGCCGCTTCGAGAAGGTCCTCGAGGAGTCTCCTTGCGGCGCCATGACCCCCGCGCTCCGCGCCGAAATGGGTGAGGCGGCCATCAAGGCCGCCGCGGCCGTCAACTACGCGAACGTCGGCACCGTCGAGTTCCTGCTGGACGGCAAGGGCCGCTATTACTTCATCGAGATGAGCGCCCGGATCCAGGTCGAACATCCCGTGACCGAGATGGTCACCGGAATCGACGTGGTGAAGGAGCAGATCCAGCTCGCCGACGGCAAACCCCTCGACATGCACCAGGAAGACCTGCGCATGCGTGGACACGCCATCGAATGCCGGATCTATGCCGAAGACCCGGTGACCTTCGAAAGGTCGTATGGTACAGTCGCGCGGTATCATCCGCCCGGCGGAAGCGGCGTCCGCGTCGAGAGCGCGCTTCAGGTCAACGACCCGGTTTCAGTTCACTCCGATCCGTTGCTCGCGAAGGTGATCGCCCACGCCGAGACACGTCCCGCTGCGATCGCGAAGATGAGGGTCGCTCTTCGGGAAATGGTTCTCGACGGCCTGCCATCCAACCTCGATCTGCACCGCCAGATCCTGGCCGACCCCGATTTCGTCGAGGGGCGCGTGACGAGCGGCTTCTTGTCCCGCTTCGGCGGACGCTCGTGACGGCCACGCCGGCGGGCTCGTCGATCGACCTCGGATAGGAAAGGACGCGGTCTTGGCCAAAGGGAAGCGATCCAAGCCCTCGCTACTCGATCGACTCGGGCTGGGCAACCTGTTTCGCCGTCGCGGCGACGACAAGCTCATCAACGAGTACGAGGAGATCGTCCGCCAGAACCCGGACGACTACCGCGCCAGGATCAAGCTCGCCGAGTTCTACGCCAAGCAGGGCAACCTGCAGCGCGCCGAGGAAGAGTTCCTCACGGTCGCCAAGTCGTACAAGGAAGACGGCTTCAACCTCAAGGCGATCGCGACCTACAAGCAGGTTCTCAAGCTCAACCCTGACAACTCGACGATCATCCTCGAGCTCGCGGACCTGTACAAGCGCCAGGGCCTGATCCGCGACGCGATCGACCAGTACCACGCGGCGATCGTCATCTTCCAGGCCAACAACCAGAAGAACGAGGTTCTCCACGTCCTCAAGCGGATGAGCGAGCTCAGCCACGAGAGCGTGGACCTCGGGCTCAAGCTCGCCGACTTGTTCGCCGCCGAGGGCTACACGCGCGAGGCGAGCGACCAGCTGCTCACGGTCGCGGGGTTGCTGGCCGAGCGTGGCGAGCGCGACCGGTCCGAGAAATTCCTGGCCCGGCTGCTCGACACGAACGGCGACATCGCCGAGGGACTGCGAGTCGTCCAGGAGCTCTACGACGAGAAGGGCGCCGGCACGAAGGCGTCCATGGTCGCGGAGCTGGCCCACGAGCTCGGGCGCCACGGCGATCTCCCCACCGTGGCCCGGCGCTTGTGGGGAATCGAGGCCAGCGACTCGGCCGCCCTGATGTCCGAGCCCTCGATGCCGCCGCTGCCGGCGCCGGCTCACGCTCACCCTCATGCTCAGCACCACGAGCCCGCGCACGAGGAGCCGCTCCGCGAGCGGCCGGATCGGAAGAGCCTCGACGACGAGATCGAGAACTTCATCCAGAGCTACAACTGGTCCGACGAGGCCAGCGCCGAGGCGGCGCCGGCCGGCGGCTCGGCGCGCGCGCCGGACTTCCTGGGCGGCGGGGAGGACCCGTTCGCGTCGGGGGGAGCGTCGAGCGACGCGTTCTCCTACGAGCCGCCACCCGCCATCTCGCGAAACGAGGCCGCCGACGAGCCTCTCGATCAGTGGGCGAATCCGTCCGCGTCGGAAGGCGTCGAGGACGTGCTGACGCGCGCCCTGTCCGACGACTCGAGCCCCGAGCTCGAGCATCGTGGCGAAGCGGCGTCGACCTCGTGGCTCGACGAGGGCGAGCCTCCTGCTCTCGCGACGTTCGGTGACGAAGAGGACCCTGAGCTCTACCGCGTCGAGACCGAGGCGGACGACCGCATCCGGCTCAAGTCGGACCGCGACTACCTCGACAAGATGCCGAGCCAGATCGACCCCGAGTCGCTCAACCCGAACAACGCCGAGATCTTCACCCGCTCGGGGTTCGAGCGCGTGTTCGGCGAGTTCAAGAAGGGCCTCGAGCAGCAGATCGGCGTCGAGGACGCCGACACGCACTACAACCTGGGCATCGCGTACAAGGAGATGGCGCTCATCGACGACGCCATCCACGAGTTCGAGATCGCCGCGCAGGACCCGACCTGGCGCGCCGATGCGTTGACCATGATCGCGCTCTGCCACGAGGACAACGAGGACCTCGAGACCGCCATCGACTTCCTCAAGGAGGCACTGGATTCCGAGGGGATCTCGCAGGAGAAGACCACCGGCCTCCTCTATGAGATCGGGCTCGCGCACGAGGCGCTCGCTCGGTACGACGAGGCCTACGACTACTTCAGCAAGGTTTATGCGGTCGACGAGGATTACCGGAACGTGAAGAAGAAGCTGGCCGACCTTCTCAAGGAGTTGTGACGGCGGTAAGTTGATCGTGCCCGCGCGTGTCCAGCACGCCGGGTGAGTGAGTCAGGCGGGCATAGCTCAGTTGGTAGAGTACGAGCTTCCCAAGCTCGGTGTCGCGGGTTCGAATCCCGTTGCCCGCTCCAGGTCGTGATCGACCGCACCCGCTGCGGGTGCGGAATCGGCGAGTCGAGGGTCCCAGGGCGGATGCAGCCGTCGGCTGCGTCCGGCCATAGGATCTCGTGCGCCGTCAGCCTCGCTTGCTGCATGCTCGCGGGTGCCGTAGCAAAACGGGTACCCACAAAATGTAGTGGTGCCTCTTGCGGCGCCATACCCGGTCTTGTATGTTCGCGCGCGAACCGTGGCACGGCGCGTTCCGCGCCCGAATTCCCAGACACAACCGGGGTAGTGGATGCGTATCCAGTCGCTGGAGATCGTGGGATTCAAGTCGTTCGCCGAGCGCACCAAGCTCGAGTTCACCGACGGAGTCACCGCGATCGTCGGTCCGAACGGCTGCGGCAAGTCGAACGTCGCCGACGCGCTGATGTGGGTCCTCGGCGAGCAGAGCAACAAGCGTCTTCGCGGCCGCAGCTCCGAGGACCTGCTCTTCAGCGGTTCCGAGTCGATGAAGCAGGTCGGTCTCGCCGAGGTCCAGCTCACGTTCGGTGTCGACGGCGACGATCTGCCCGCACCGTACAAGGGCTACCCCGCGATCACGGTCGGCCGGCGGATCTACCGCACCGGCGAGAGCGAATACTCGATCAACAACACGCCCTGCCGCCTCAAGGACATCACCGACATTTTTCTCGGCACCGGCGTCGGTAGTCGTACCTATTCGGTCATCGAGCAGGGCCGCGTCAGCCAGCTCGTCGGCGCCAAGCCCCATGATCGCCGCGCCTTCATCGAGGAGGTCGCCGGCATCAGCCGCTACCGCAGCCGCCGCATGGAGGCCGAGCGCAAGCTGGAGGCCACCACCCAGAACATGCAGCACGTCGACGCGATCCTGACCGAGCTCGAGCGCCAGGTGGGCTCGCTCTCGCGCCAGGCCCGCAAGGCCGAGCGCTACGAGCAGGCGCGCAACGAGATCCGCCGACTCGACGCGGACCTCACCGGTCGCCACGTGCTGCTGCTGCGCACCGAGCGCAGCGGCCAGGCGGTGCTCCTCGAGTCGTTGCAGCGGGAGCAGGCGGCGGGGGCCGTCGCGCTCTCGAAGGCGGAGGCCGACCTCGAGCGCGAGCGGCTCGAGCTCGTCGAGCTCGAGCGCACCGCGCGCGACCGCGACGCCGACCACCATGCCGTCGTGATGCGCCTCAACCAGGCGGAGCAGAGCCTCAAGTTCGTCGAAGCCGAGCAGGGGCGCATCGCGGAGCGCCGCACGCGGCTCGACTCGGACTGCCAGACCCTCGACGTCCTGCGGGTCGAGCTCGAGGAGCGGACCCGGGTCGCCACGGAGCGCCAGGGCGAGGCCCTCGCCGCGTTCGAGACCGCCGCCGCGCACCGCGCCGGCGTCGACGAGGCGTTGCGCGCCGAGCGGCTCGCGCAGGCCGGCGCCGAGGCCGAGCTCGAGGAGAAGCGGTCCGCGCACTTCGCGCTGCTCAACGCGCGCTCGATGATCGAGGGCGAGATCAAGACCCTCGACAAGCGCGAGGCGCAGCTCGCTGCCCGCCTCGACCGCAAGCACGGCGAGCGCTCGACGGCGCTGCGCCAGATCGAGGTGCTGAGCGAGGGCGCGGCGGCGTCGTCCACCGAGCTCGAGCACCTCAACCGGCATCGCGAGGCGCTCGGGGCAGAGCGATCCGAGGTCCGCGAGCGCGCGGTGGCCGTGCGCGCCGAGCTCGCGACCATCAACCAGGCGCTCGACACCGTGCGTGGCCAGCTCGCGCGCTCGGAGAGCCGCTGGACCTCGCTCGAGGAGTCGATCCGCCGGCGCGAGGGGATGACGGCCGGCGCGCGCCGGCTGCTCGCCGAGCCGCGCGGAGAGCAGTCGACCATCCACGGCACCGTGTCCGACGTCGTCACCGCCGACGACCGGTTCACGCGCGCCGTCGAGGCGTGGCTGGGGCCGGCGCTCGAGTACGTGCTGGTGGGCTCGGTGCGCGAGAGCATGCCGTGGGTGGCCTTGCTTCACCGCGAGAACGTCGGCCGTGCCGGTCTCGCGCCGATGGCCGCCGCGCGCGTCCACCGCGGCGAGGCCGCGGCGGCGCCGGATGCCCCCGGAGTGCTCGGGCGCATCCGCGACCTGGTGCAGGTGGAAGAGGCCTACCGCACCGTCGTCGAGGACCTGCTGGGTGACGCCTGGGCGATCGAGACCCTCGAGCAGGCCGTCTCCGCCTGGGAGGCGGGCGTCCGCGTCCCGCTCGTCACGCTGCAGGGCGACATCGTCCAGCCGTCCGGGATCGTCCTCGGCGGGAGCGTGGCCGAAGGCGCAGCCGGTCCGATCGCGCAACGCAACGAGATGCGCCGGCTAGAGCAGGAGGTCGCGAGCCTGCGCGTCGCGCTCGACGAGCACCAGCGCGACAAGGCGCGTCTCGGCGCGGACCTGGCGCAGCTCGAGGCGCGCTTCGAGGAGCTCGGCCGCCTCGTCGAGCGCGACGAGGCCCGCCGCATGGAGGCGGTGCGCTCGCTCGGCACGGCCGAGGAAGCGATCCGCCGCCAGCGCGAGGTGGTGGAGGCTCTGGCGTTCGAGATCGACGAGGTGAGCCGCGAGCTCGGCACGATCGCCACCGAGCGCGAGGCCCACAGCGAGCAGCTCCGGGTGACGATCGAGGAAGCCGATCGCCACCACGAGGAGCTGATCGCCGGCAAGGCGCGCCGCGACGAGGCCGTCGCGCGGATCGAGGCGCTCGCGGCCGAGCAGCTCGAGGCCGCCCGTCACGAAGCGTCCGCCGCGCAGGACCGCCGCGCTCGCGACCGGGAGCTCGGCGAGCTCGGCGAGCGCCTCCGCGAGGTGGCGGGACGCATGACGTCCTCGGACGAGGAGCGCCGCTCGCTCGACGCGCGCGTCGCCGAGCTGGCGGAGAAGTCGGCCGAGGCCGAGGCCGTGCGGCTGACCGAGGCCGCGTCACGCGAGCGGCTCGAGGCGGAGCAGCGCGAGCTCGGCGCGCGGATCGACGCGATGCGCTCGGACATCGCCGAGCTCGACGCGCGCACGCGCGCCAACCGCGTGGCCCTCGAATCGGTGCAGAGCGCGATCCAGGCGGAGCAGGTGAAGCGCGCGGAGATCGACATCCGCATCGAGAGCCTGGCGCAGGGCTTCCACGACCGCTACGCCATCTCGCTCGACGCCGCCGAGATCACCGTCGCGCCCACCGAGGTCGAGGCCGAGAGCTGGGCCGTGCGCCTCGAGGAGCTGCGCAAGCGCATCCACCAGATGGGCGAGGTCAATCCCGGCGCCGTCGAGGAGCATCGCCAGGTGGTCGAGCGCCGTGACTTCTACGCGAACCAGCGCGCCGACCTCGCCAAGAGCCTCGAGGAGCTGACCCAGGCCATCACCAACATCAATCGCACCACCCGCCGGCGCTTCCGCGAGGCCTTCGACATGGTGCGCGAGTCGTTCCAGCAGGTATTCCCGCGGCTCTTCCCGGGTGGTCAGGGCGACCTGCTCCTCACCGAGGGCGCCGACCTCCTCGAGGCCGGCGTCGAGATCGTGGTGCGACCGGCCGGCAAGAAGCTCCAGTCGATCGACCTCCTCTCCGGCGGCGAGAAGGCCATGGCCGCGCTCGCGCTGATGTTCGCGATCCTCAAGGTGAAGCCGTCGCCTTTCTGCTTGCTCGACGAGGTCGACGCGCCGCTCGACGAGGCGAACATCGGGCGCTTCAACGACCTGGTGCGCGAGCTCGCGGTCTCGTCGCAGGTAGTCGTGATCACCCACAGCAAGAAGACGATGGGCGTCGCCGATCGCCTCTACGGCGTGACGATGCCCAAGCCCGGGATCTCGCAGGTCGTGGGCGTGAGCCTGAACTGAGCGACGGCGGGGGCGGTCGCGCGGCTCGCCGCGCCGGCGCCGGCGTGGGCGAGCCGCCGCGGTTCAGTAGCGGCGCGGCTTGCCGCCGAAGCCGCCACCGGGGCGTGGTGCTGCGCCCGCGTTCGCGCCCGGAACCGGACCTGGCGTGCCGCCCGACGCGACCAGCATCGCGTTGATCGGTCCGGTGCAGCGCGTCGCGCCGCACGCCCCGGTGGTCGCGCCGGTCCGCCGGCGCACGTCCGGGATCGTGCGGGCGCCGGCGCGGATCGCCTGCTCGATCGTCTTGCGGCGGATGCCGCGGCAGATGCACACCACCTGGAAGCCCTGCAGCACGGCGGCGTCGGGCGTGCTGGTCACCGAAGAAGCGGCCACCGGCGCCGGCTGCGCCGACGGAGCGACGGAAGCCGGCACGTCGGCGGGCAAGGTGGCGGGCGGAGCCCCACGGGCCGGATCGCTGGGCGAGCCGGGTGCGGACGGGTCGTGGTTGGTCAAGCGCGGTACTCGGCGGGTGATCGTGAGGTGGGCCGACGTTGACGCATTTTTCGTCGGATTCCTAGGATAACGAAGGTTCGCACGCGAGACGAACGCAGCGCGTCCCCGGCTCGCAAGAGGGGTTGCTCATGGCCTACCAGCGGCACTTCTTCGTCTGCACCACCCAGCGCCCGCCGTTCGGCAAGCCGTCGTGTGGCGCGCAAGGCTCGGCGGCGATCGTCGCCGCACTCGTGGCCGAGCTCGACAAGCGGCCGGAGCTCGCGGGGACCGTCGCGGTCGCCACCTCGAGCTGCCTCGGGCCGTGCTTCGACGGGCCCACCGTGGTCGTGTATCCCGAGGGCACGTGGTACACGGGCGTGAAGCCCGAGGACGCGCCCGAGATCGGCGAGAGGCACATGGCCGGCGGCGAGCCGGTCGAGCGGCTCCGCAACGCGAGCCTGAGCGCCGCTCCGCGGTGACGGCGCGACATGCGGCGCGCGCGCCTCACTCGGAGATGACGTTCTTGAGGTCGGGCAGGTCTTCCTTCAGGCGCTGGAGGATGCTGACTTGCAGGGCGTAACGTTCGGCATAATCCTCGGCGTCGATGCCGTGGAACCGAACGTTGACGATGCCGTCGTCGGTCACCGACAGCAACTCGACTCCCAGGCCGTCGCCCGCCAGACCGGGCTGGATTTCCTCGTCGATGATCTCGCGGATCCGATTTTCCATGGCCGACGGAAACCATAGCCCCGTGAAATCCGCCGAGCAATCGCGCTCGGCGCGCGGCGCGGGCGATCGATCGCGGCGGCGCGGCGCATGAGCGCGCGGGACGACGCCGGGAGCGCCCCGATGCGGGTACGGGTGCTGCTCTTCGCCGCGTGCCGCGAGATCGCGGGCGCCTCCGAGCTATCGCTGGAGCTCGGAGCGGGCGCGCGGGTGAGCGACGCGCTCACGCGGCTCGCAGGGATGGAGCCGCGCCTCGCCCGCTTCCTCCCGGGTTGCCGTCAGGCGCGCAACGACCGCTTCGTCGCGCCCGACGAACCGCTCGCCGACGGCGACGAGCTCGCGGTGATCCCGCCGGTGAGTGGAGGGTGACGATGATCGAGCTCAGCGCCGCGCCCATCGATCCGGCGAAGCTCCTGGCTTCGGTCGCGAGCCCGAGCGCGGGCGGGGTGGTGCTCTTCCTCGGCACGGTCCGCGATCACACCGGCCCCAAGCGGGTGACCGCGATGGAGTACCAGGCACACGACGCCCTCGCGCGCACCGAGCTCGAGGCGGTCGTCCGGGAAGCGCTCGGGCGCTGGCCTGGCGTGCGGGTCGCGGCGCAGCACCGCACCGGGCTGCTCGCGCTGGGCGAGGCGAGCGTCGGCGTCGCGGCGAGCGCTGCTCATCGCGGCGAGGCGTTCGCCGCGGCGCGATGGGTGATCGACACCTTGAAGGAGCGGGTACCGATCTGGAAGAAGGAGCTCTCGGGCGAAGGAGACGCCTGGGTGCACGGCGACGAGCGCGTCCGCGTCGAGTGACTCGCACGCGCCGGGCGGCGGGGCGCCACCCGCCTCAGGCCGACTCGAGCCTCTCCACCTGGAAGCGCACGATGGTCTCGCCCATCGTGAGCTTGTCGCCGTTGCGGATCGCGTACTCCTCGACCGCCGAGCCGTTGAGCAGCGTCCCGTTCGAGCTGTCGAGGTCGCGCACGCGGAACTCGGCCGCGCCGTAGACCACCTCGGCGTGGTGCCGGGACATCGACGGGTCGTTGATGGTGATGGTCGAGTCCTCGCCGCGCCCGATGATGGTGCGGGCCTCGGTGATCGCGAACTCCTCGCCCTTGGTCGGGCCCGTGATCACCACCAGCTTGGCGCGCAGCCACGCGGGGGGCGGCTCCTCGATCTGCGAGGGGCGCGCGTTGTCGAAGTGATAGGTCTTCTGGTCCTGCGGTGAGCTTGCCACGTCGTGACCCTCCCGTGCCGGCCGCGTCTCAGTGGATCATGTCGTTGGTGCGCCGCAGCCGCTCCGCGAGCTTGTGGACCATGCGGACCGCGACGTTCGGGTTGTTCATGAGCATCTGCTCGAACGTGTCCTTGTCGTAGACCAGCAGCACCGACGGCGACACCGCGCGCGCCGTGGCGTTGCGCGGCTCGTTGTTGAGGATCGCCATCTCGCCGAAGAACTCACCGGGGCCGAGCTCGGCGAGCACCCGCTCCTCGCCTCCGAACGCCTTGGTGATGCGGATCCGCCCCGACTGGATGACGAACATCTCCTCGCCGTGATCGCCCTCGTGGAAGACGACCTCCTCACCCGCGAGCTGGCGGTGGCCGGCGACGGAGGGGTTGGAGTGGCGCGTCATCGCTCGGCCGACGATCCGATCGGGCGAGAATAATCCACCACGGGACCTTGGGGAACTTCGCGGTCCCGGCGGATCGGTGCACGCCGCCGCGTGTGTTACAACCCGCAAGATGCGGTGGCGTGCGACGGAGCTTCGGATCCGGGCGGCGGTGACCGCGTTCGCCGTGGCCTGCCTCGTGGCGCTCGCCGGCGCCGTGGCCCGCGCCGAGCCGCCGGCGCCGGCCCCCACCTACGTCGGCAGCGAGCGCTGCCAGCCGTGCCATCCCGCGGTGTTCCAGGCGTGGAAGGACGCACCGCACGCCCGCACCCTGCACTCGCCCAGCGACTCGGACCGCGCGCGCCTGGCCGAGAGCCTCCTGTGCGCGGATCGCCCGGTGCGCCTCGCGATCGGCCTCAAGCGCCACGTGCGCTTCGTGGCGCCCGACGCCGCCGGCGTGGACCGCGTGTTGCCGTGCCGCTGGAACCGCGCGTCCGACTCGTGGGACACGGTCGGCGCCGAGCCCGGCCCCGTGTTCGTCGAGACCTGCGCCTGGTGCCACCAGACCGGCGCCAAGCCCACCAAGGAGGACGGTGTCGGCTGCGAGGCCTGCCACGGTCCGGGCAGCGCCCACGTCGCCGACCCCGAGCACGTCGACTCGTTCGCGTTCCCGGCGAGTCAGCCGGAGCTCGCCGCGTCGGTGTGCGGTGCCTGCCACCTGCAAGGCGGACTCTCGAAGGACGGTCTGAGCTTCCCGGACGGCTTCCGCCCCGGGACGGACCTGCGCGAGGTGTTCAAGTACGACTGGTCCGGTCTCGACACCGCGCAGGGCGATCACCACGCGCAGCGCGAGATCCGCACCGTGCTGGCGGGTCCGTCCCGCAACCGCGTGTGCCTGGACTGCCACGATCCACATCGTCAAACCGCGAGCGCGCACGCGACCCAGCCCCAGGGGCCGCTGTGCGGCGAGTGCCACGTGAACGGGTCGGCTCAGCTCCGACCCGGTCGGGAGGCCGTGTGTCCCGTATGCGAGCTGTGAATCGTCGATGGCCCGTTCACTTCGCAGGCCGTGCGCTGCTGGCCCTGGCGCTGGCGTCCCTGGTGTGTCCCGCGCCGTCCGCGCGCGCGGCGGCGAAGCCCGGGGACAAGCTGCCCGAGATCCCGCTCGATCAACTGACGAGGGGCGCCACCGCCGAGCTCAAGTCCACCTCGGTCGCCACGTGGGCGAACGGAAAGCCGGCCCTGCTGCTCTTCGTGCTTCCCGGGCACCGGCCATCCGAGATGGAGGCAGCGGACCTGCGCGCGCTGGCGAGTGGGCTCGGCGGCAAGGTGGCGGTCGGGCTGGTGACCGTGCCCAAGGCCGGTGTCGCCAGCGCCGCCGACCTGCGCAACGCCCTCGGCGACACCGCCCAGGGCCTCGCGGTGTTCCGCGACAACGGCTTCGCGCTCGCCACCGCGCTCGGCATCGGTTCCGCGCCCACCTACGTCCTCGCCGATGGCGATGGCACCCTGCGTGTGGTCGGGGCGAAGGCTCTCGCCGCGCCGGTCAGCGCGAGCGGCGGGACGTTCGCCGAGTACCTGCGCGGCGGCGCGTCGGGCGGCGGGTTCGCGACCCTCGCCGAGCTGCCCGTCTACAAGCCGAACCAGCGCCTCGTGGGACGCCCATTCCCGGAGCTCGCGCTGCCGCGCCTCGACCAGCCGGGCGCGGCGAAGCTCGGCGACTGGGCCGGCAAGGGCAAGAGCGTGCTGCTGGTGTTCTGGTCCGTGCGCTGTCCGCACTGCACCAAGGAGATGCCGCACTTCGCGTCGGTCGCCGCCAAGTACGCCGACCGGCTCCACCTGGTCGCCGTGGCGCGCACCGTCGATGGCGCGATGGAGCAGGAGACTCGCCAGTACCTGACGTCCAACAACCTGAAGTTCCCGTGCCTCGTCGACGCCACGGGTGGTGCGATGGACAGTTACCTCGTATCGGCCACGCCCACCAGCGTGCTGATCCGCGCCGACGGCAGCGTCCTCGCCGTGGAGTCCGGCGAGATCGGGAACCTCACGGCGTGGCTGGATCGCTACCTGGGGACCGGCGGGACCTGAGGTGCGATGACCGAGGTGGACCCCTGCGAGGTCCACGGGGTCACTCCCGCGCACCGCGCCGACCCGGAAGGCAGGCCCGGCGTCTACGTGCGCCTCGCGCTGCGCTGAGCACCCGCGGCCGGGTAGCGCGCTGCTGCGACCGCGCGCGCCGATCGCGTGCCGGGAAATCGGGAGGGCTCGCGCCCTCCCCTACGCCTTCACGTCCCGAGGCCCTGGTCGCCCGATCGCGGAACGAGAGGACGCGCGGACGTGCGCGTCGCCCGCTGCTCCGTCGGCGGGAAGCCGCTCGATGGCCCGCGCCCGACGAAGCGGGCGCCTCCAACGGGCGGGCGGGGGGCTGGAACGGCCCCCCCGCCAGACCACGACTCAGTACATCACCCCGATCTGCGGACGGATGGCGAAGATGTCGTCGCGGTCGGGACCGAACGTGTCGCCGGTGAACAGGTAGCCGCCCTTCAGCTCCGCCTTGAGGTTGGGGTGCGGCTGCCACACGATCCCGGCGTCGAGTTCGAAGCCCAGGTACGACGGGTGCGTGACGATCTCGTTGGTGTCGTCCTCGTCGTGGACGAGGAGCGGCGGATCATCGGGGTGGAGCCGGTTCTTCACCAGCGTGATCGGCCGGTTGAGCCACGCGATCAGCGCGCTGGTATAGACGCTCACGGTGTCGTCGATCTGCCACGCGCTGGTGAGCTTGCCGTAGGTGGTGTTGATCACCGTCGGCAGCTCGCTCGCCGGGTCGATCGGGCCCGCCACCTGGTAGAGCACCACCGCGACGTCGTACTCCTGGTCGAACGGGAACGACTGGAACTTGCGGTGGGTGAGGGCGCCCTCGCCCTTCACGTCGTCCACGGCGTCGATGATCTGCTGGTTGAGGCCCGAGCTGCCGGCACCCTCCGGGCCGACCCGCGGCTCGGCGAAGTCGTCGTCGCCGTTGGGCGGTGACGACCAGCCGACCTCGGTCGTCAACGTGAACCCGTCGGCCTTGTACCCGCCGCGCAACACGCCGCCCGCCACCAGCACGTCGACGCTCTCGTGGAGGATGTACGGGATGCCGGCGGAAGCGCCGTTCTGGGCGATCGCGATGGACGCCTCGGGCGAGAAGCCGGTGTCGAGCAGGGAGCTGGCGACGAACGTCTGCAGGAACTCGGGGAAGCCGTTCCGCGCGTAGTTCTGCGCGTCCTCGAGCGACAGGCTGCCGTTCAGCGACTCGACGAAGTCCTCGGACAGGCTCTCCACCAGGTCGTCCTCGAGGGTGTCCTTGTCCTCGCCGGGGATGAGGCCGCCGCGCTGCACCTTGCCGAAGCCGAACACGCCCTCGGTCTCGACGAAGAACGGGCCCGAGCCCAGGTGCCCGTAGCCGTCGAAGATCACCGCGTCGCCGTCCCACTGCCCGCCGGTCACCCACACCGTGTAGGTGCCGATCTCGTGGTCGCCGACCACGCGGCGCGGCGTCACGGTGCCGTCGGTGTAGAGGGTGGCGAGCACGAACTGCTTCACGTCGTCGGTGGCGCGGCTGATCGAGTTCTCGCTCGCCTGGTCGGCGGCCACCGACCAGATCCAGTGCTCGTCCTTCTCCCACTCGAGCACGCGCGCGAGGTCGGTCACGAACTGGGCGCGGTCGACGGTGTCGCCGCCGGCGTTGGCGCCGTTGCCCTCGATGCCCCACTCGAGATCGGTCGCCGAGTTGGCGAGGATGCCGAGCCCCCAGTTCGACGGCTGGCGGCCGAGCCGCAGCAACCCGACCGGCGTGGTGATCTCGGCCCACAGCCGCTGGATCTCGACGTCGCTGACCTCGTTCACGCTCACCGCGTCGCCGATCGAGAAGCTCGACGTCCCCTTGGAGAGGCCGGTGAGGATCGAGGCGCCGGCCTCGTTGTTCCCGAACAGCACGTCGTGGAGGACGTTGACCCGTCCCTTGAGCGCGATCCAGTCGCCGAGGGTGATCTGCGGGTCCATCACGAAGCGCTGGTCGAAGTACTCGAGCGTCTGCCCCGCGGGCGTGCGGTCCACGGGCACGCCGTCGTAGTAGTGGTAGCGGGCGCGCCACCAGCCCGAGATCGAGAGCTCGGGCTCCTCGGCGCGCGCGGGCGGCGCCGCGGCGAGCGCGAGCAGGAGCGATGCGAGGGTGGCGAGGAGCGCGCCGGCGCTCGTGCGGAGTCGTCGGATCCGGGTCACGCGGGGCCTCGGAGCGGAAGGGAGGGGAAGCACCGCGCGGCGGCGCTCGCCGCCACCGGTTGCGGGGAGCGTGGGCTCACGGCCCCGTGCTCACCGATCGGAAGACCTGCGCGCCCGTGTTGCCGAAGTCGTCTTCCACGTCGAGCTCAACGTCGTACGAGCCTGCGTCGAGCGGCGAGGGTAGGGCTCCGTTCCCGTCGGAGTCAAGGGTTCCAGAGACCTCGAGCGCGGCGCCGCTCGCGCTCGTGAACGTGGCGCGATAGGTGAGCCGAGCGGGCTTTTCCGGCAGGTTTCTGTAGGCGTCGGGCTTGTTCGGTCCGGCCGCCGGCGGCACCACCGGGTAGCGCGCGTCGACCGCGATCGAGCGGGTGCCGAGCGTCAGGTCGGCGATCGCGATGGCGGTGGTGGGCAGCACCTCGAACGGCTCGCTGACGAGCTCGTACGGCTCGCCGCCGTAATAGGGCACGTCGTCCTTCTGCGGCGCGCCGTCGTAGTTCACGCCCTGGAGGCGGACCCGGAAGGTGCCGGTGGCGTCGTGCTCGGTGAGCTCCCAGTGCAGCGACCACAGGTGCGGGTTGGCGGGGTCGGTCTCGTCCCAGTCGTAGACCAGGATGGTCTCGTAGGCGCTCTCGTCGAGCGGCCGCTTGCCGGCCAGCACCACCGGCGCCCAGGTCCCGTCCTCGCCCTGCCGCTCGACCACCGTGTGCGGCGTGTCGACGATCGGGTCGCCGCCCAGGAAGCGCACCACCACCTTGCCGAAGCGCGCCGTGGTGGTGGGCTGCGCCACGATCCGCACCGACGGCGACCGGCTCGGCTTGGGCGGCAGGTACGGGACCGGGTCGGTGGTGGGGATCGGCGGGCCCGGATCGACCGGCTGGTCGTTCCACACCAGCTTGGCGAGCTCGAGCTCGCGCCCGCGCACGAACTCGCCCCACAGCGGCCCCCACGGGTTGATCTGGATCTCCCGCGAGCCGCCCAGCACCCAGTCCTCCTGGTTGAGGATGTAGCCGTTGTGGTCGGTCGTGTAGCCGAGCACGATCGCGTCGTCGAAGGTCACGCCCGGGAGCGCGAGGGCGAGCTTGCGGCGGGTCTCGAACGACCACGGCGTGGTCGGCTCGCCGGGCGCGCCGAGCAGCACCAGGTCGCGGGTCGCCGCCGCGCCCGCGCCGAGCGTCGTGACCGGCACGCCCTCGAGGGTGAACACGCCGGCCTTGGCGTAGAACAGGAAGCCCGGGTCCTGGTACGGACCGAGCTCCGGGTTGATGCCGACGACGATGTCGCGCAGCAGGTCGTCGGTGTAGGCGTCCGCCTGGAAGTCGTCGGTGAGCACGCCGAACAGCAGGTTCGCCAGCGTCCTCTGCAGGAGCTTCGAGTCGTAGGTGGCGGGGCGGGAGAGACACTGGAATGGCGTCAGCACGCCCGGGATGGGCGGGATCGGCAGGATGTTGGTGAGGTCGGAGATGATGCCGCAGCCGATCGCGCCGAAGGGCGCGTCGAACTCGGGATACGGGTTGCCGGGCGCGTCGTAGCCGAGGCGCTGGCGGTCCTCGCGGAAGGTGAAGATCGCCGAGCGCATCCGGCTGGGAGCGCCGGTGGTCTCGATCGCGTCGAAGAGCCGCGCGATCACCGGCGCCGCCGCGTCTCCGATCCGCTCCATGCCCTGGAAGCCGAGGTTGATCTCGGCGGGCTGGATGTCGCCGGTGGAGCCCTGGATGTGAACCACCGGCACGCCCACGACCTCGCGGGTCTTGGTCTCGATCATGCCGATCACGTCGGTCGAGTAGAAGAGGTTCTTCTGGGTGAGCGCCGTGCCGTGGATCGGGAAGTTCACGATCGCGAGCTTGGGCGTGCCGTCGGCGCGATCGACGCGCATCACCACCAGGCGGTGGTCCTTGATGCGGCCGTCGGCCTTGCCGTCCGGCACCAGGTCGCCGGTGACGGGGTCGGCGCGGCTCGGGTCCGCGTTGTCGACGAGGTCGTCGTCGTTGTTCTCGAAGCGGCGGTCGTGGAAGACGTAGTCGGCGTGGTCGAAGTCGCGGTCGAAGCCCACGCCGATGCTCGCGGGCTCACGGTCGCGCATCGCGCGGTCGATCGAGTCGGCGGCGGCACGGGTGATGCGCGTGAAGATCTCGGGGTTGAACGAGTCGAGCCCGCCGAAGCTCTGGAAGATCAGGTTGTCCCAGAAGCGCCCGCCCGAGGCGTGGGTGTGGCTCGCCGACAGGAACATCCTTCCCCGCAGGTCGCGCCCCGAGCGCGCCTGCACCAGCCGCAGGATCTCGTCGCTCAGCACGTTGGGCGGCGCGATCATGTCGATGCGCACCTCGACCACCGTGTCCTCGGCGCCGTCGGCGACCCGCGACATCGCCACGGTGCGCACCAGCGGCGGCGTGTGGACGCCGATCGAGGGCGGGATCAGGAACGAGTAGGGGCGCGGGCGCTTGTCGCCCTCGGGCGGTGACGGCGCGCCGCCCGAGATCGCGCCGACGAAGCCCTCGTAGCGTCCGCCGTAGCCGGCGAGCCCCACGCCCACCGGGAACGGGATGCGCTCCTCCGCGTAGCCGACGTGGAACCCCGGGGCCAGCGCAGGATACGGCTCGACCACGGGTACCGGCGCCTTGTGAGACGAGCCACCACACGAGAGCGATGGGCCGACGGCGACGGCGGTGGTGACGGCGACGAGGAGTCGACACGCCAGCAGGGAGCGGCGCGGGCGGTTCGCGGTTCTCGGCATGGACGGTTCCGGTGCGCCCGGGGCGGCTGCGCGCCCGAACGCGAGCAAGTGCGAGCCCGGGATCTCCGGCGTGCGCGCAGGTCTTTCGCCCGCCGCTGCGCCGGAACGCGGCCAGGCGAGCCGGCGCTCGGCTCCTGCC
Source organism: uncultured bacterium (assembly GCA_964392195.1). Taxonomy (GTDB): domain Bacteria; phylum JADJOY01; class JADJOY01; order JADJOY01; family JADJOY01; genus JADJOY01. Next base: position 18,801 of record CAYMQR010000018.1, read on the forward strand.
CGCCGGCGACTCGGTGCCTCCTTCTTGTGCATCGAGTGCCGAGAGATTGAGCGGTGACGGGGCCGTACGGCTCGTGGCGCGCTCCGGCTAGGCCTCCCTCACCGAGCGCGTCGCTCGACGGTTGTAGGAGCGCGGGCCGAGCAGTGTCAACCGCGATCCCACCCCCGCCGAGGGTACGCCGTTTGCTAGCTGCTTCGGGCGGCATCTTCCTTGGTCCCATCGGACCAGCGAGCGCGACGCCCATGAAGCCCCGGTCCCGACCGAAGACCACCGACGAGCTGCTGTCCGCCAACGCCGAACGCACCGAGGCGCTGCGCAGCCAGCTCCGGCGCCTGGGAGTGCTCTACCAGGTCACCCGCGTGGTGACGCAGACCCACGAGCCGAGCGAGGCGCTGCAAGCGACGCTCGACGAGGTCATGACCGCGACCGGCGCCACCAGCGGCTCGATCGCGCTCGTCGACCCGGTCAGCGGCGACCTGCGGGTCGAGGTCCATCGCGGCTTCGCCGGGCGCAAGATCGAGCGCTGCATCCTCCACCCGGGCGAGGGCATCACCGGCTGGGTGGCCCAGAAGGGCCGCTCCGCGCTGGTGCCGGACGTGCGCAGCGAGCGCCGCTACGTGCAGATCGACGCCCGCGTGCGCTCCGAGCTCGCGGTGCCGATCCGCGACGGCGACACCGTCCTCGGCGTCATCAACGTCGACCACACCCGGGTGGGCGCCTTCGACCAGCGCGACCTCGAGATGCTCGAGGCCGTCGCCACCCAGGCCGCCGGGGTGTTGCGGGTGGCGCGCCTCATCCGCGCCCTCGAGACCCGCACCCGCGCCCTCGAGCAGATGACCGCGCTCGGCCGCAGCCTGGTCGAGACCCTCGAGCCGCAGGAGGTCTTCCAGCGCATCGCCGCCGCGGCGCGCGAGCTCCTCGACGCGCGCCTCGCGAGCCTCTACCTCCTCGACGACAGCGGCCTCGAGCTCGAGAAGGTGTCGTCCGATGGGCCACGCTGGCTCGCCGACGAGAAGCCGCTGCCGGTGGTGGGCACGCGTCTCGGCGAGGCGGTGCGGTCGAGCCGCCCGGTGCGGGTGCGCAACGTCGCCGAGGACGCGGTGTTCCGCGCCAAGGAGCAGGCCCGCCAGGCCGGGCTGGTGTCGCTCCTCGGCGTGCCGATCCTCGACCGCGACCAGCCGCTCGGCGTGCTCGCCGTCTACACCGAGCGCGAGCGCGGCTTCGGCGCCGACGACGACGACGTCCTCGCCGCGCTCGCCGCCCAGGCCGCGATCGCGATCCGCGCCGCCCACATGCACGAGGGCCGGCTGCGCGCGCAGGAGGAGCGCAGCCGCCAGGAGCGGCTGGTGCTGCTCGGCGTGCTCGCCGCCGAGGTCGCCCACGAGGTGCGCAACCCGCTCTCGGTGATGACGCTGCTGGTGCACAGCCTGCGCGAGTCGCTCCCCGAGGGCGACGCGCGCCTCGAGGACGTGCGGGTGCTGCGCGAGAAGATCGCCCACCTCGACCAGCTCACCG
>CAYMQR010000019.1:0-20014 GCA_964392195.1 uncultured bacterium
CCACCTGGGTGTAGCCGAGATCGATCTGCGCGCGCTCGACGGCCGCGGCGGCCGCGTCGGCCGACGCCGCGGCGGCGCGCTCGACCGCCACCGAGGTCTCGTATTCCATGCGCGAGATCGCGTTCTTGGCGACCAGCGGCTCGTAGCGCACCACGTCCTGACGGGCGCGCGCGAGCTGCGCCTGCGCCTCGGCGAGCTTGCCCTTGGCCTGGGCCAGCGCCGCCTCGTAGGGCTTGGGGTCGATGGTGTAGAGGGGGTCGCCCTTCTTCACGGGCGTGCCCTCGCGGAAGTCGACCGTCTCGACGATCCCTTCGACCCGGGAACGGACCTCGACCTCGTTCGAGCCGCGCGTCTGGCCGATCGCCTCGACGTAGACGGGCACGTCGCGCTGCAGGACCGTCGCCACCTTCACTTCCGGCGGCGGCGGAGGCGGCGCCTCCTTCGTCTTGGTTTTGCAACCCGTCGTGGCGGTGCTGGTGACGATGACCAGGACCACCCACGCGGTCCTGTGGATCAGGGCTCGAAGCATCGACTTCCTCCACGGCGCTCGGATCGCGCCGCGACGTGGGGCCAAGCGGGCGAGCTCGACACCGAGCGCGCTATGGATGGCACGGCGGCTTTCACGGCGCCGCTTCCGACGGGGTCTCGGACGCTGGCGTCCCGGCGTCCTCGGCATCCGGAGAATCCTTCTCGCGAGGACAGTAACGCTTGCGGCACTTGTACTCGCAGTCGGCGAGCTTGGAGCGGCACGCCATCTCGCTCGCCGAGGACGATCCACACATCCGGCCGGTCATGCTGCAGTTCTGCCGGCACGCGAGGCAGGGATCCGCGGACATGTTCGGCGGCAGGCCGATGACGCTCCCGCAGCCGGTCGCCATCATCATGACGGCCGCCGCGAGGCCAGCGAGAGCCAGCGCTCGCTTCAGGCCGGTTGCGGGCCGGTTCGGCCGGCTCATCGCGGCAGCTTCTCGAGGATCTCGTGCACCGCGTGGGCGAACCGCTCGCGCCGCTGGTCGTTCGTGAGGTCGTCACGCACCGGGGCCACCGCGGCGCCGCGCCACACCGGCTTGAGCGAGGACGGATCCATCAGCTCGACGATGAGCGCGCCCGCCGAGTCGTTCTCCAGGTTGAGGTCGCCCGCCTTGTCGCGGACGAGCTTGGCCTGCTCGACGTTCGCCACGATCAGGAACGCGACGTAGACGTCGGGATTCTTGTTCACCGGGCGCATGCCCTTGGCGCGCAGCTCCTTCTCGATGAGGAAGCCGAGCTCGTCGTTCACGTCGAAGTCGGGTGCCTGCCACGCGGCGGTGGTGTCGCGCATGATCGAGGCGCCGATCGCCCACTCGAAGGTGCGGAGGCCCTTGACGTTCACCTTCGGGTCCGCCACCGCGCTGGTCTCGATCCCTTCGTAGAGCGTCGAGCTCGTGCACCCCGAAACCGCCGCGAGCAGCACCAGCAACGCGATCTTCCGTGCATTCATCTCGGTTCCCCTCCCCCGGTTGCGGACCCCCGAAGCGGGATCCAGATGGTCGTCCTCGTTCGTCACTCACTTCACGGTGTAGTTGCGGCCTTCCAGGCAGACGCTATAGGCCCGATTCCACTCGGCCTGGTTCGCCTGCCGTTGCGCCTGCTGGTTGGCCTGCGCCTGCTGGTACTGCTGCTGGTTCTGGCGCTCCTGGCCGCGTTTGCCGAGCACTCCCGCCGCGCCTCCGACACCGGCGCCGACCGCCGCGCCCTTGCCCGCGTCGCCCGCGATCGCGCCGCCGATCGCGCCGAGCGCCGCGCCCTTGGCGGCACCCCGCACCGCCGAGCCGTCACGCCCGGCCGCTTCGGGAGGCGGCGCGATGGGCGCGTCGGGCCGGGCCGGGTCGAAGCCGCTCTGCTCGATCGCCCACTGACCGCACTCGCCCTTGTCCTTGCTCATCTGCTCCTTGCTCTGACCGCTCTTCGGGTAGATGTACAGGCTGGTCTGGGCGTGCGCCGCCGACGCGCACAGCCCGACCGCCAACGCCACCCCCACCGCCACCACGCGCATCCCGTTCGTCATCACTCGGTCTCCTCCGGCTGGGACGCCGCCGTGCGGCCGGACGCCCATCTATACGTCGGATGTTGGCACGAACCGCTCGCGGCGTAACCCTTCCTCAGCTCCGGCTGCCGAGTCCTTGAAAGTCCCCGGCGCCGGCGCGGGAGCGATCCTCGGGCTCCGCGAAGGCGCGCTCGATGGTGCGCCTGAGGAGGTCGAGCTCGGGCACCAGCAACGCTCCCCGCTCGCTCGGCAGCACGGCGATCAGGCCCTCGAGCATGGCGCGCATGCGGCGCGCGACCTGGATGCTGTCGCGGCCGAACTGGCGGATCTCGGTCACCGCGAGCATCACGAAATCCTCCCAGTCGGGTGTCCGGTAGAGCAGCCGCAGGCGCCCGTCGGCGTCGCGGAGCTCACCGCTGTCGAGGTGGCGCAGCCCCACCTCCCGCAGCAGGTGATGGAGCTGGTCGAGGGCGAGCACCGCGGTGGTGGGATCGTTGATCGCGGGCGACAACGCCTTGGAGGCGATGTCGACGATGATGCGGAAGGCAAAGGCGGGGTCCTGCTCCATGGTGCGCTCCGGACCGAGCGCCACCGCGTGGCGCACATCGTCCTCCGGTAACGCCGTGATGGGCCCGTACACCCGCACCAGCTCGTCGCCGGTCGCGACGAAGTCGCCGACCTGAGGCACCAGCTCGAACGCGCAATCCAGACGGCGCGCCAGCGCCACCAGCCCCTCGACGTGGACCTCGAGGAGCACACCGGAGCGCCCCTGGTGGCTCACCACCCACGCCGGCGCCTCCGGAGGCTCACGCTCGGCGAGCGGCGCGAGCGGCCGGTCGGGCGCGATCACCGCCGGATACACCGACGCGATGACTTGGCGTCCCTCCTCGGCGACTCCCGTGACGACCGCCACCGGGCGCAAGGACTGGCCGAGGCGGTTGATCAGGAACAAGAAGACCGCGAGGCAGACCACGCTCCCGTAGATCGCCGCCCACAGCGACGGCGTGGCCGTGAGCGTGCCCATGCGGCCGATCACGCCGAGCGAGAACGTGTACATGAACAACAAGATGCCCAGCGCCAGCTTCGTCACCGGCTCGCGGAAGGCGCGGGCGATGATACGCGGGGTGAGCTGAGCGCTGGCGAGCTGCACCACCAAGAGCAACATCGAGAACACGAATACCACGGAGGTGAGCAGCGCGGAGTTGAGGCTCGACAGCACCGCGGTGAGCCCGGCGGTGTCACCCTCGAAGCGCCGCAGCAGCCCGGCTCGCTCGGCTTGGCCGACCAGCCGCGTGGCGACCACGCCGAGGACGAGGCCGATGAGCGGCTCGACCCACAACGCGTTGCGCACGTAGCGCTGGAGCCGTCGGCTCGTATCCCAACGCATGGTTTCCCGGTGTCAGCGCCGCGACATGTAGCTCGAATGAGCGCACCGAGACAACCGGATCCCGCAACTCCCATGCGCCGGCTCGCCGAGCCCATGCGAGCGAAGCCGAATCGTGAGGCTAGCCGCGCCACTCGGAACGCGACCACCTACCCTTTGGGGAAGACCCGGTGTCGCGGATACCGGGCCGCGGATCGCCCGGTCCCTGGGTCCGCGCGGCCTCGCCGTGGTCACCCTCGTTGGCCGCTCGCGCCGCCGCGTGCGATTTTCCCCCCCCGCCCATCCCGACCCTGGACCCGCAGTGTTCTCGATCCTCTACCTCTGGCCGATGGTGGTCGCGGCCTGCGTCACCCTGGCCACGGTGCACGGGCTCGCCTCCAAGGGTCGCGGCACGGCGCGCGAGAACCTGTTGTTCGCGGTCCTCGCGGCCCTGGTCGCGACCCTCGCGGTGTGCGAGATGGTGATGATGCAGGCGCGGACGCCGCGGGCGTTCGCGCTGGCGCAACGCTGGACCCACCTCCCGCTGTTCCTGACCCTGGCCACGCTGGTCGCGTTCGTGCGCGCCACCTTCGGGACCGGCCGGGCGTGGCTGGCGATGTCGTTCGTCGCCTCGCGGGTCCTCGTCCTGGCGATCAACTTCGCGTCGGAGGTGAGCTTCAACTACCGATCGATCACCGCCATCCGTCGCGTCGAGATCCTCGGGGCGACGGTCTCGTTCGCCGAGGGCGTGTCGAGCCCGTGGACGCTGCTCGGCGCCGCCACGGGCCTGCTCGCGCTGGCGTTCGTGATCGACGCGGCGCGCGAGCTGTGGCGGCGGGAGCACCGCGCCGATCGCCGGCGGGCGCTGACCCTCGGCGGTGCGCTCGTGACGTGGGTCGCGGCGATGGTGGTGAGCGGGGTCATCACCCACTCGGGCGAGGTCCACCCACCCTACTTCCTCGCCTTCAGCTTCGTGCCGGTCGTCGGGGCGGCGGCCTACGAGCTGAGCCGCGACCTCGTGCGCCTCGACCGGGTCACCGACGAGCTGCGCGAGACCGAACGGCGGCTCGACCTGGCACTGGGCGCCGCCGACCTGGGGGTGTGGGTCTGGGACCTCGACCGCGACGCGATCTGGGCGTCACCCGAAGCGCGCGCGCTGTTCGGCATCGGCGAGGCGGAGCCCCTCGATTTCCGGCGTTTCCTCGGCACGGTCCACCCGGACGATCGCGACCGCGTCCAGCGCACGGTCGGCGCGGCCGTGGTGAGCGGTGGCGACTACCAGACCGAGTACCGGGTGGGCGGGCCCGACGGTCCGGTTCGATGGATCGCGGCTCGGGGGCGCGCCGACCTCCGCGGCGAGGGCCATCCGAGGCGGATGCGCGGCGTGGTGTTCGACGTGACCGAGCGCGAGCGCGCCGACGCCGAGCTGCGCGGCTTGCGCGAGGCGCTCACCCACGCCGCGCGGGTCGGCTCGCTGGGCCAACTGACGTCGGCGCTCGCCCACGAGCTGAGCCAGCCGCTCGGCGCGATCCTGCGCAACGCCGAGGCGGCCTCGCTGCTCCTCGACCAGCCCACCCCCGACCTCGCCGAGCTGCGCGCGATCCTGATCGACATCCGCGACGACGATCGGCGCGCGACCAGCGTGATCCAGCGACTGCGCGCCCTGCTGGCCCGCGGCCAGCTCGAGGTGCGCGAGCTGTCGATCGCCCGGCTCGTCACCGAGGTCGCGACGTTGCTTCGCGCCGAGGCCACGGCGCGGAGCGTGCGGCTCCGCACCGACGTCGCGTCCGCGCTGCCGCCCGTGCGCGGCGACGCCGTCCAGATCCAGCAGGTCCTGCTCAACCTGGTCCTGAACGCGATGGACGCCGTCGGCCACCTGCCGAGCGGCGAGCGTGACGTCGAGATCGGCGCGCGCCTCGCAGGCGACGGCCGGGTCGAGCTACGAGTGACCGACTCGGGCCGCGGCATCCCGCCCCACGACCTGCCCCGGGTGTTCGAGCGTTTCTTCACCACCAAGCCGGGCGGTCTCGGGCTCGGCCTTCCGGTTTCCCGCACCATCGTCGAAGCTCACGGCGGCTCGCTGTGGGCCGAGAGCGACGCGGCGCGAGGCGCGACGTTCCGCTTCGTGCTTCCCGCCACACCATCGAGCGCCGTCCCGTGACCGCCGCCCCGCCGACCGTCCACGTCGTCGACGACGACGCATCGTTCGCGCGCGCCCTGGCGCGGCTGCTGCGCGCCCGCGGCCTCGCCGCCGAGGTGTTCCAATCGGCGGCCGACTTCCTCGCGCGCGTTCCCGTGGACGCGCGTGGCTGCGTGGTGCTCGACCTGGCGATGCCGGAGGTGGACGGGTTGACGCTGCTCGAGACCATGACGCGCCGCGGCCACACCATGCCGGCGCTCTTCCTCAGCGGCCACGGCGACATCCCGAGCACCGTGCGTGCCATGCGCGCCGGCGCCGAGGACTTCCTCACCAAGCTCGCGCCGCAGAGCCAGCTGCTCGAAGCGGTCGAGCGCGCGCTCGCGCGTGACGCGCAACAGGCGGCGCTGAGCGCGCGCACCCGCCGCCTGCGCGAGCGCTTCGACGCCCTCACCCCCCGCGAGGTGGAGGTGCTGCGCCACGTGCTGCGCGGACGCCTCAACAAGCAGATCGCCTGGGCGCTCGGGATCCACGAGCGCACCGTGAAGCTCCACCGCACCTCGCTGACGGCGAAGCTCCGGGTCTCCTCCGTCGCGGAGCTCGCGCAGCTCGTGCACGAGGCCGGCTGGGAGCACGAGGACCCGAGCTGAGCGCACGCCGGACGCCCACGCGCCTCCCCATCGGGCAGTGGTGGGATCGCGGCCAGGCCGGTAGCGTGACGGCGCTAATAGGGGGGGGCGCGCGCGTGGGTCGGCTGGTGGCAGTCGTGGACGACGACACGAGCGTGCGGCGATCGATCAGCCGGCTGCTGCGCGCGGCGAGCTTCGAGCCGGTCGGCTATCCGTCCGCGGAGGCTTACCTGGACGATCCGGCGCACACCGCGGTCGACTGCCTCGTGCTCGACGTCCAGCTCCGCGGCATGTCCGGTCTCGAGCTGAAGGCGCGCCTCGCGGCGGCCGGCCAGAGCACGCCCGTGATCGTCGTCACCGCCCACGACGTGGCCGGATTGCGTGCCGAGGCCGAGGCCGCCGGGTGCGCGGGCTACTTCCTCAAGAGCGACCCGGGCGCCGCCGTGCTCGAGGCGATCCGCGCGGCCATCGTCGAGCCGGGACGGTGACGCGACCGCCGACCGAGCGACGCGCCCACGGCGGCACCCGGGGGCTCTCGCGGTACCCGCCGCCACGCCGCCGGCCGACCCTTCGCCGGGAGCCCTCGAGTGCCGCACGAACGCGGCCGGGTTCGTGCGCTGGAACGCGACGGCGGGCCCCGATCCTCGCGCGACGCGCGGAACCGGCCGCCCCTCGCCGTCAGAACTCGTAGCCGAGCGTGGCGACGAAGCGCGCGTCCGAATCGTCGCCGTGGATGTCGCTGTCCGTGTAGTGCAGGCCGACGCCGAGACCGCTCCAGGTGCCGTTCGCCGAGATCGTCCCGCCGGCCGCCCAGTCGACGTAGTCCTGATCGGTGAGCACCGAGTACTCGGCGCGTGTGTAGCCGAGCGTGCCGTCGAGCGAGACTCCCACCGGCGCGTCGTCGCCCAAGGGCAGCGCGACCTCGACACCCGCGTTCAGGTACACGGCGTTTCCCGCGTAGCCGAAGTAGTCGGGCGAGTAGCTCACGGTTCCCGACAGCGTGAACGGCTCGGCCTCGTACCCGAGCTCCACCGGAAACTCCCAGTAGTCGAACTCCGATTCGTCCGAGGGGTACCAGTAGAAGTACGCCTCGACGTTCACCGACACCTCGCCGAGCGTCGTCTCGTAGCCGCCGTAGAAGTCCTGCTCGAGGGACCCGTCGGCGCCCTCGAACCGCACGTTCGAGCCCCACGTACCGAGGTGGAAGCCGCTCTCGTGCTTCCAGTCGAGCTCGCCCTGGATCGCCGGACGCTCCAGCGTCTGCGACACGCCGCGGAACACGTAGTCCGAGGCGAGCGTGACGCTCCCCGAAAACTCTCCCGGGAACTGCGGGCCGCTCGTCTCGCCGGCACCCGTCTCGCCGCCCTGCTTCTCCTCCTGCGCGTCATCGGCCTCGGGCGCGGCGTTCTCCTCGGCCGCGCTGCGAGCCGCTTCCTCCGCGCTCGCGCTCGACGCCTCGGACGGCGTCGCCGCAGCAGGATCCTCGACCTCGGCGGAGCGAGCGAGGTCCGGCGCCAGCGGCACCAGCGACAGGGCGAAGCAGGCAGCGGCGAGGGTCCGTACGGCGCGCACGCTCGGCATGGATTCGCTCCCTCTCGGTTGGCGGTGGACGGGTTCGGCGCGGCTACCGCGCCGAGACGCCACGGATTCCGCGCTCAGGCCGCGTCGCTGGGTGGAGCATCGGGCGCGGGCGTCCCACCGGCCGAGCCCGACCCGGACCCACGCCGGCGCCGGCCGCCACGCCGTCTCGACCTCGACCGAGCTACCGGCGCGGGTGGCGGCGTACCCGTCACGTCGATCACCCCGTCGGAAGGCGCCGCGCCCTCGACGGGCGTGGTCTCCACGCCAACCTCTGCGTCATCGACTGCCGGCGCCGAGGACCGCGGTGGATGACCATGGGCCGACGACGCCGCGTCCCGAAGCCGGACCCGGCCGCTCTGCAGCACCTCGAGATCGCTCATGCGGCGCAGCCGGGTGACGAGACGCGGCGAGCCGGGCGGACGCTGGAAGCCGGCGGCCTTGAGCGCGACCGTCAGGCGGTCGAGGCCCACGCCCGCGCCCGGATCGGCGGCGGTGAGACGTGCGATGATCGCGCGGATCTGCTCGTGGGATGCCGAGTGCGGCTCGCCTCCCTCGGATCCCGTGGCCGCCGCCTCGTGAGCGGCGTGCGTGGGCGCCGCCGGCGCGGGTGCCCGATGCTGCGGCGTGTGCGCGGTCGTACTACCGGGCTGCGGCAGCGGCGCGCGCGGCGGCGGAGCCGGTGACCGCCGTCCCCGTCCCCCCCGTCGTCGGCTGCTGCGCGACGCGGCGCCGTCCGTCGAAGCCGGCTCGCGCTCCGCGACGCTCGGCTGGCCGCGGTAGGTGATGCGTCGGAACGTCACGCCGAGTCGGCTCGCGGCGTCGCCGACCGCGTCGAACGCGCGATCGTGCGACACGATCTCCAGCGAGTCGCCGGGTTGCGCTCGGCCCAGCCAGATCCCCGCGTGCACGGCGATCCACAGGTCGCTCCAGTCCGACACCCTCACCGCGGGCGCGCTGTGCACGAGGTGCGCGCCGCGGGCGGCGAGCGAGCGGCCGAGCCCCTGCGCGACCACGCGCCAGTTGCCGATCGCGGTCAGCTCGCAGGTCGCGCCGAGGTCGCGGATCTGGAGCTCGTCGAGGACCCGCAGCAGCTCGGACTCGCTCGAGGTGTTCTCGACGTCGATGAAGACCATGCGCCGTGGCGCCCGCGGAGCCGCGAGCGGCTCGGGCGCGGCCACCGCCTCGGTGACGGGGGCCGGTTTGGGTGCGCGCGCGCGCTTGGCGCGGGGCTTCTTCGATGCAGCGTCGGTCTTCGAGGCGGGCTCGGCCGGCGCGGACTTGGCGCGTGTCGACCCCTCGGACGTTCGTTTGGTGGTTGCCATGATCGCGTTATCGCCCGGATCTTGCCGCTAGTCGAGTCGCTCACGGCCGGCTCGGGTCGGCGCGCCAGCGTGCCCGGGCTATGGTTTCCGCATGATCGACCCCGACCGAAGTGAACGGCTCGACCGCTTCTACAAGTTCGTCTTCCGCATCGTCGGCGCCATCTCGCTGGCCGGCGGGCTGTCGATGTTCGCCTATTACCACTCCGCCACGCCCGCGACGCCCGATGTCACGAGCGGCCGGCGCGCGGCGCCCTACGAAGAGACCCTCCGCCGGGCTCGCGAGGACGAACGCCGGCTCGGCTCGATCCTGGGCATGACCGGAGCGGGCATGGGCGTGGCCACGCTCGTGACCGCCGAGCTCCTCCCGCGCATCCGGCGGCGCGGCCTGGCATCCTCGCGGACGCCGTGAACCCACCCGCGACGATCGCGGCGATCAGTGGCTCGCCGGTGCCGGCTTCGCCGCCGGCGCTCCGGCCGCGACCCGCTCGCCGAGCCCGAGGCGCGCGACCTCGGTGAGTCCCTGGCGGCCGTAGTCGATCGACTCGGCGAGGATCCGCGCGACCTCCTCGGGCGCGTGGAAGCCCATCGAGTTCTCCGCGTTGACGAGGTCCGCACGCCACTGGGCGCGCCGCTGCAGCGCGCGGGCGCTCGCGAGCTGGGCGTCGCTCGCTCCCGCGGCCTTGGCGTCGTGGATCGCGCCGATCAGCTCGACGACGGCGATCTCGGCGCGGTCGAGCAGACCCTTGGTGCGCGCCTGGATCTGATCGACGCGCGCCTGGATCTCGGTCTCGGTGTAGTTGTGGCAGGGCTGGCACGAGAGGTTCACGTGCGCCATCGGCGTCTGGACCTGGTGGTCCGAGTACTTCATCGCGCCCTCGCGCTTGTAGGGCATGTGGCAGTCGGCGCACGACACGCCGCTGCGCGCGTGGATTCCCTGGCTCCAGGTCTCGAACTCGGGGTGCTGCGCCTTGAGGATCGGCGCCCCCGACTGCTTGTGCGTCCAGTCCGTCCAGCCGACCTCGTCGTAGTAGGCCTCCATCTCCTCCGCCTTGAGGCCCTTGTGCCAGGGGAACGTGAGGCGCTTCTGGTCGCCCTTGAAGTAGTACTCGACGTGGCACTGCCCGCACGCGAGCGAGCGCATCTCCTGGCGGCTGGCGAGGAGGTTCGGATCGTAGGCCGTCGCGCGGTTCCCCTTGCGCCACTGCTCGATGCTCGGCAGGTGGGGGACCGGCTCCGACGACGAGGCGAGGCTGGCGATCCCCTCCAGGAACGCGGGCCGCGTGACGCGCAGCCGCATCGACGACGGGTCGTGGCAGTCCAGGCACGTCACGGGATGCTTCACGAGCAGGCTCGCCTCCGCGTAGGTCATCGGGTTCACCTTCTCCCAGCCCGCGAAGAGCTGCGCACGCCCCGACTCCGAGAGCAGCGGATCGGCGAGCGAGCCCGGCGCGCCGTTCTCGAGCCCGACCTGGCGGTACGCCACCACGTTGGAGGCGTGGCAGTTGAGGCAGGTCCCCGGCTGCGGCTTCTGCTTCACGCGCTCGGTGTCGCGCTGGTCCTGAAGCATGAAGGCGTGGCCGCGGCGCTCGCGGTAGTCGATGGCGAACGCGTAACCGTCGAAGATGGTGCGCAGGCGCGGGTCGCCGCTGAGCTTGGAGTCCGCCTTGCCGGGATCCTCGACCGCCTCGGGCGGCACGCCGTCGCCCGAGGTCGGCGGCCGCCCCTCGCTCCACCGGAACCGCGCGCGCGAGTTGTCGGCGGTCCGGACGTAGCCGTCGAACTGGCGGGGAAAGTTCTTTCCCCACTCCGCGGCGTCGACGGTGGTCTCGTCGAGCTTGACGATCTCCACCGTGGTCCGCTGCGCCTCGAGCTTGCGAGCGGTGATGTTTGCGTAGAGCAGCATCGCCACCAGCGTGCCCGCGCCGAACGCGATCGCGGCGACCACGAACACCACCACCGCGATCGAGCGGCGGGGACGACGAGGGGACTCGGGTGACGCGTTCATGGTCGGCCTCCCTCAGCGAATCGGCCCGTGCGCCACGATCGCGTGGCAGCGCACGCAGTCGAGCCCCCCGCTCGCGTCCGCGCGCCCGGGATCGGGTGCGAACGCGACCAGGCGGATCTCGTGCGTGGTGGCCGCGTGGCAGCGCACGCAGTTCTGGATCACGATCCGCCGGTCGGCGGGCGTGATCTGGATCGGCTCGTGGAAGTCCTGGAAGGTGAAGCCCCTCGAGTGCCGGTAGCCGTGCTCGGCCTTGGCCAGGTACTTCGCGAAGACCGAGCTATGCGGCACGTGGCAGTCGTTGCAGGTCGCGCGCGAATGGTGCGCGCCCTTCGACCAACCGTCGTACTGCTCGTTCATGATGTGGCAGTTCACGCACGCGGCGGGATCGTCCGAGAGATAGGACGTCGCGCGGGCGTAGTGCGCGGTGTAGAGCACCGCGGCGAGGAACGAGCCGGCCAGGGCCCCGAGCGTCGCGACCGCGGCGAGGACGCGGAGGGGACCCGGATGCGACCTTCCTTCGGGAGGCGGCGACGAGGACACGGCTCACCACCTTACGCGAGAGACCACGCCATCCGGCGCACGCCGTTCCGCGAACGAGCCGCGTGCCGGCGCACGCGCGGGCCGGACCTCGCGGGTCGGGTGCTGGTTTCCGGCGCTCATCGCGTACGCGCCCGACACCGCTGCCGGGCGCGGCTTCAAGGACAGGCCGGTACGGCCGGGCGGCGCGCACTGCGCCCGCGCCGACGACCGGGGATTCACACGCTCAGGCGAGAGCACGCAGGTGCTCCACGGAGGGCGCGAAGAAGTAGCCGCCGGAGACCGCGCGCGTGAACTCCATCAGCCGATCGTGCGCGCCGTCGCCGCTGCTGCCGTACATCCGGTGCAGCATCTTCTCGAACGTCGCGAGCGTGCGGCAGTACGCGATGAACAACAGGCCGTGCTCGCTGGTCGTGCCGTACGGAAAGCTGTGGCGGAGGATCTGGAGCTCCTCGCCGTCTTCCTCGATCACCACCCGGCTCACGTGCGAGGTCGCGGGCCGCACGTCGTCGGCGAGCTCCTGGCTGTCGGCCTTGGTGCGGCCGATGATCCGCTCCTGCTCGGCGACCGGTACCGCGGACCACCGCTGCAGGTCGTGGACGAAGCGGTGCGCGGTGACGTAGCTGCCACCCGCGAACGCCGGGTCCTCGTCGCCGATCAGCGCCGCCGCCGCTCGTTCGTCGCCGGCCGGGTTCTCCGTGCCGTCGATGAAGCCGGTCAGGTCGCGACCGTCGAGGTACCGGAAGCCGGCCACCTCGTCGAGCGGTCGAACCAGGTCCCCGAGTGCCTGGCGCACCCGGCGGGCGAGCTCGAACGCGATGTCAGGGCGGTTCGCGTGCACGTGCAGCAGCACGTCGCCGCCGGTGGCCGGCGCGACGAGCGGTCCGGCGCCGATCGGCTCGAACGCCCTGAGCTCGCGCGGCCGCGCACCGGGCGAGACGCGGTCCCACAGCGCCGCGCCGAACGACACCACCGAGCGGAGACCGGCGTCGGGCGCCAGCGCCCCGACCTCGGTCTCGAGCTCGCCCAGCCGCGCCAGCGCCGCGGCGATGCGCTGGGCGTCACGGGCGAGGTCGGTGGCCGACACCACGAGGAAGTGGGCGGCGGGCCCAGGCTCCGGCACGATTCCCGATTGAGGCTGGTTCATGAGGAGGCTCCCCCGCGGTCACGCCGACGGTGCGCGGCTCGAATCGAACGAGCGCGGTGTGCACCGATCTCGGCGGCTCGGCAAGAGCGTGGGCCCGCGCCGCGACCGGCGCGGCGATGACCCTTCATCCCCCGACTCCGCTCGCGCACACCCGGGCCACTCCGTCCAGCACCTCGGCGAGCGCGCGGTTCGCCGCATCCACTCCGCCGAGCGGGTCGTCACTGACCGCCGGTGCCGACGCCCTCACCTCGCGGGTCGCCAGCACCCGCCGCGCATCGAGGTCGACGAGCTGGATCCGCAGCACCAGCCGCACCACGCTCGGACGGACCGAGAAGTCCTGCACGAGCTGCACGATCTCGGTGTCGAGCCGCAGCGACGCGGCGACGCTGGTCGGCGCCTGGACCACCGCCTCGAATCGGCCCGTGCCCTCGGCCGCGCGCGCGAGCAGCGGCTGGAGCATGCGCTCCGGCGTGTCCACCCACTGGTGGCGCGCGAAGTAGGCGAGCGCGTGCGGCTCGCTCACGTAGGCCATGCGCGGGCTGTCGAAGCCGGGTCCGGCGCGCGGGATCCCGACGAGCAGCGTGGGCGCGTCCGCGGACACCTCCGCCGCCGGCGCGGCGCCACTCCACTCGAGCGCGTGGAGCCGCGGCAGCTCGGCGCGGCTCGGAGCCAGCAGCGTGCACCCGGCCGCGGCCTGGACCAGCCACGAGAGCACCACGATCACGACCCACGGCCTGGTCTTCACGTCACTCTCCCGGCCCCCGCGCGAGCGGCGGGGCGCCGCGGATGATCATGCTCGGATCGCGCTCGAGGCGCTGCACGATGCGCGTCAGCGACGCGGTGAGCTCACGGGTCTCGGCCACCAGCCGGCCCAGCTCGGGCAATGACTGGCTACCGAAGTCGCGAAGCTCGCCGCTGGTGGTGTCCACCGCGTGCTGCGCGCTCTCCATGGCCTCGCGCGCGCTGTGCCCGGCGCGCGCCACCTCGTCCGCCATCCGCTCCACCGCGTCGGCGCTGGCGCGGATCCGGCCGACGACCTCGGCGAGCTGCGCGCTCACCTGCGCGGTGTTCTCGAGGGTCTTCGCCGCACCGACCACGCCGCGGTCGATGACGTCCTGGCGCTCCGCCAGGGTGTGGGTCACGCGTTCGATGTCGGCGAGGGCGCGCTTGAGCGACTGGCGGTTCTCCTCGTCGAGGAGCGCGTTCAAGCTCTGCGAGCTCTTCTCCAGCCCGGTGAGGAGGGTGCTCGCGCCCTCGTAGAGCTGGCTCATCCGCGACGGCTCGCTCGGGATCACCGGGTGGCGCTCGCCCGGCTTCGCCACGAGCGGCGGCGCGCCGCGGGAGCCGCCGCCGAGGTCGACGTACGCGATCCCGGTGAGCCCCTGGCTCGAGAGCACGGCGACGGAGTCGGCCTTGACCGGCGTCCCGTGCACGATGTCGAGGGCCAGCCTCACGCGCTCCGGATCGCCCGGATCGAGCGCGATCGCGCGGACGGCGCCGACCTCGACGCCGCGGTAGCGGACCGGCGCGTTCAGGTTGAGCCCCGCGACCGACTCGCTCATGAACACCTCGTAGCGGTCGTACTCGACGCGGTAGCGCCTCCCCGAGCCGAGCCACAGCACGCCGGCGACGATGGCCGCCGAGAGGAGCAGCACGAAGCCGCCCACGATCGTGTAGCTCACCTTGTCTTCCACGCCTGGTCCCAGGCCGATCGCCCGCGCGGGCCGTGGAAGTACTGGCTCAGCACGGGGTGATCGGAGGTCGAGAGCTCCTGCATGGTGCCGACGCCGAGGATGTGGCCGTCGGCCATGAACGCCACCCGGTCGGCGACCCGCCACAGCAGGTCGAGGTCGTGGGTGATCACGACCAGCGTGAGCCCGAGGTTGTCGCGCAGGCTCTTCACCAGCTCGTCGAAGCCGGTGGCGCTGAGCGGGTCGAGGCCCGCGGTCGGCTCGTCGAGGAACAAGAGCTCGGGATCGAGCGCCATGGCGCGCGCCAGCGCGGCGCGCTTGCGCATGCCGCCCGAGAGCTCGGCCGGGTACTTCGGGCCCGCGCTCGCCGGCAGCCCCGCGAGCGCGATCTTGACCGCGGCGAGCTCGTCGACCAGCCGCTCGCCCATGCGCTCGTGCTCGCGGATCGGCAACCCGACGTTCTCGGCGACGGTCAGCGAGCTGAACAGCGCCCCGCGCTCGAACATCACACCCCAGCGCCGCCGCAGCGGGCGCGCCTGCTCCTCCGTCATCCCGGCGAGGTCGCGGTCGAGGACGCGGATCGAGCCGGAAACCGGCCGCTCGAGGAGGATCAACTCGCGCAGCAGCGTCGACTTGCCGCAGCCCGAGGCGCCGGCGAGCGCGAAGATCTCGCCGCGGTGGACCGTGAGGCTCACGTCCTCGTGGACCACCTGCGCGCCGAACCGCGTGCACACGTGGTGGACGTCGATGACGGTGTCGTCGGATGCGCGCACGGGTCAGATCCCCAGGTAGCTGAAGGCCACCGAGAAGGCGGCGTCGGCCACGATCACCAGGAAGATCGACTGCACCACGCTCACGGTCGTCTGGCGGCCGACGCTCTCGGCGTCGCCGCTCACCTGGAAGCCCTGGTAGCAGCCGACCACCGCGATGATGGCGGCGAACACCGGCGCCTTGCCGATCCCCACCAGGTAGTCGGGCAGGTCGATCGCCTGCTCGAAGCGGTCGAGGAAGTCGGCGTATCCCACGCCGAGCGAGGTCTTCGCCATGATCATGCCGCCGACCACCGCGAGCGCGTCCGCGTAGACCACGAGCAGCGGCAGCGCGATCGTCAGCGCGAGCAGCTTGGGCAGCACCAGCAGGTCGAAGGGCGCGATCCCGACGGTGCGCAGCGCGTCGATCTCCTCGGTCACCTTCATGGTGCCGATCTGCGCCGCGTACGCGGACCCGGAGCGCCCCGCGACGATGATCGCGGTGAGCAGCGGCGAGAGCTCGCGGAGCATGGCGAGGCCGACGAGGTCGGCGACGAAGATATTCGCGCCGTAGCGCTCGAGCTGGGTGGCTCCCTGGTACGCGATCACCACGCCCATCAGGAAGGACAGCAGGCCGGTGATGGGGAGCGCGCGGAACCCGGCGCTCTCGACGTTGTGCAGCACCGGCCGCCAGCGCAGCCGGCGAGGACGACGCGCCACCGCGGCCGCGGCGACCGTGCTCTCGCCGACGAATCCCAGGATGCCGACGAGCTGACGCGCCGAGCGCGCCGCCAGCTCACCGAGGCGGGCGAGGCCGCCGGGAGCGCGACCACGCGCAGCGCCGGCGTGGTCCGCGACTCGCGTCCGCACCATCGCCACGAGCGCTTCGTGGTCGGCTCGCAGGCCGGCCACGCTCACCTCGTGACGCGCGCGAGCAAGCTCGCGGCGCGTCGACTCGAGCAGCCACGCACCGGCCGTGTCGAGGGCCGTCAGCCGCGACGCGTCGAGGATCACCCCGCCGTCACGGGGCCACTGCAGACGTGCCAGCTCGCGTTCGACCCGGCCGACGCTGCCGATGGTCCAGCATCCCGAGAAGCGCGCGACCGGCCCCTCGAGGACGACGTGCGGCGCGGCTTCGGTCCCGAGCGGGTCCGCGGCACGCATCCGCCATCTCCCATCCCCGTCACGGGCGAAGCGGCTCGTCGGCGGCGTCGAGGCGCGCACGGCAGAACGCGAGCGCTTCGGCGCGCATGTGCTGGAGCTGATCGAGTAGCCGCGCCACCGCGCCTGCCCTCCCGCACACGCGTTCGACGTCCTCGAGGGGAAGGAAGCGGATCGGTCCCACCGGGCTCGGATCGGTGCCCTCACGGGACACGAGGCGCGCGCGGAGTGCGGCGATCTCGCGCGCGGTGAGGCGAGCTTGCGCGCCGCGCTCGCGGGTGAGATGCGCGCAGGTGTCGAACACGACCTCGGCGCGCGACAGTACCTCGTCGAGGACCAGCTCGAGGAACGGGATGCCGACTCGCCCGGTCGCTTCGCAGCAAGCCCAGATCGGGACGGTGTCGAACTCCGGGAGGTCGACGCCCGCGGCGAGCCGCTGCGTGCGCAGCGTATCGACGGTCAGACGAGAATCGAGGGCGTGCTTCACACCGAGCCGCAGCAGGTCGCGCAGGTAACGCATCGGCGCGAGATCGATCGCCAGTACCCGACGGCCCCACGCCTCGTGCACGTCCTCGGCGCGAAGGCGCAACGGTTGGGCGACACTCACCATGTCTCCCGAGGACGGTGGATTCACCGCCGCGTTGCCCGCGCCACTGCAGGCCGTTCGCATCACCTCGCTCATCAGGGCGGTCTCCTCGGTAACGGACCGCCGCGAAGCGGCGCAAGTGGCATGCCGGCGTCCCGCTGCATCGCCGCACGAGCCCGACACCACTGGGAAAACCGCGCATTAGCCGTGTTCTCGCCGGCGCTGGCCGTGACCCGCTCGCTCGGCTCCGGGCCACAGGGTCGCTGGGGGACACGACCTGACGTCGCGGCGTCGCTACCCCGTCACCGGCGGGTGACTAGTGCACGACCTCCGGGTGCGTGCCCCCGCCCCGCTCGCTCGAGTGGTGAAGGCCGAGCGCGAGCCGCGAGTCCACCGGTTGGTGACTCGAACGGCGGCCACGGCGCCGATCCGAGGCGGCCGGTTCGCCGGCCGGCCACGGTGCGACGTTTCGTCACGCCGTGGCGTCGGTGCACGCGTCGCCCCCCCACGTTCGTCGACGAGCACGGTGCTCGACACCCTCTCGAAAGTGGAGCGTGCGGCACGACTTTCAACGGAAGAAATTCCGGGCGCCAACCGACATCTCACCTCATGGCGTTCGGGAGAGGCTCGGCATTTCCGCCGGTTCCCGCAAGAATCAGGGGCGACCTGACAGCATTTCCAACCTCGTCACGGTACAAAAGAACATTGGTAATCAGTTGCACCAGACGAATGCATCACGTTTCGCGCAGATGCCGGCCCACCACTTCTCGCTAGCTGACGCGGCGTCCCCCATGCGCGCGTCGCGCTCGCGTCCCGGGGTGTGGACCGGTGAGGGCTGATCGATGTCGGAGAGACAACCCACCGCCAGGGTTCCTCATGTCCCGTGTCGTGTCGTGATCGTCGATCACCGAGCCTCCGCGCGGGAGATCCTCTCGGCGCTCCCCCCGGGCAAGGACGGATTCCGGGTCTGCGCCGCGGCGAGTGGAACCGAGGACGGGCTCGCGGCGCTGCGCGAGCACAAGCCGGACCTGGTGATCGCCGATGGCGGCGCGGACCTCGCGCTCGAGCTGGTGCGGCGCCTGCGAAGCGCGGCGGAGCGCGTGCCGGTGCTGGTCTTCGCGAGCTCGGACGGCGCGGCGGCGCCGCAGGTGGCGCGGGCGGTCGCGGCGCTCGTGAGCTCGGGGAGCGACGGCGCGGCGAGCGCGAGCACGGACGGAACGCCGGCGGTGTCGAGCCTCTCGCCGCGTGAGCTGCAAGCCTTCGAGCTCATGGGACGTGGCCTCGTGACTCCGGTGATCGCCAAGCAGATGCAGGTCAGCCCCAAGACCGTCGAGACCTACCGCGCCCGCATCAAGCACAAGCTCGGCGTCGTCACCTACACCGAGCTGATCCAGCGCGCCGCGGCCTGGGTCATCGACCAGCGCTGATCACGACCGCCGGCGTGCGCTCCGCGTCGGCGTGGCGTCGAGCGGGTTCTCGGGCCAGGCGTGCTTCGGGTAGCGTCCCCGCAGGTCCTTGCGGACCTCGGCGTACGAGCCGCGCCAGAACCCCGCGAGGTCCCGGGTCACCTGCACCGGCCGATGGGCCGGTGACAGCAAGCGGAACGTGAGCGGCACCCGACCGCCAGCGAGCCGCGGCGAGTCGGTGCAGCCGAAGAGCTCCTGGAGGCGGATCGCGACCGCGGGGGCGCTCGGGTCGCCGTAGTCGATCGCGATCGACGAGCCGGTGGGCGCCTCGAAGCGCTCGGGCGCGAGCACCGCGAGCTGCGCGCGGCGCGGGCCGTCGACGAGCGCGAGCAGCGCGGACGCGAGGTCGACGCGCTCGAGGTCCGCCTCGCGGCGCACGCCGCCGAGCCTCGGCGCCAGCCACTCGCCGAGCCGCGCGGCGAGCGCTTCGTCCGAGACGTCCGGCCAGCGCTCGGGGTCGACGGACGCGAGGAAGCGCAGCCGCTCACGGAGCCGCCGGCTGCTCTCCGACCACGGCAAGCTCGCGACGCCCAGCTTGGCGATCCGCGCCAGCCACACGCCACGCACCGCCTCGGCGTCGAGCCGTCCGGTCGGCCGGGACGACAGCACCAGCGCTCCGTAGCGCTCGACCTCCCGGCCCACCACCGCCCGCACTTCGTCGTCCCAGCTCACCTCGACGGTCGACGCGAGGCGCTCGCCCGCGAGCTCGCGCAGCTCGTGCTCGTCGAGCGGCGCGGCGAGCTGGATGCGGCCCTCGGCGCCGGCGTCGTCGATCTCGGCCACCGCCAGCCACGGCGCGTGCGCGAGCGGCTGCGCCGGATCGAGGAACGCGCCGCGTCCGCTCGCGAGCAGGAAGCGACCCACCTGCCCCGCGCGCCGCTGCGCGATCCGATCCGGGTACGCGAGCGCCACGCACCAGCCCGCCGCCGCCGAGGCGGCTCGCTCGTCGGGACGGACGCGGAAGCGGCGCCGCCACTCGTCCGCGTCGGCGCGGGCGCGCCGGATCGCGCCGCGCGCCGCCTCGAGGTCGCGCGCCGCGCCGCGCAGCGCGTCGAGGCGCGGCCGCAGGTCGACGTCCACCCCACCCGCCCGCGGCGCGCTCGCGCGCGCGACGTCGCGGTCGCCGAGCAGCGCCACCAGATCGGCCGCGAGCGCACCCAGGCCGCGGGCCCGGCTCACGACGGCGAGGTGCGCGAGGCGCGGGTGCAGGCCGAGCGCGGTCATGGCGCGGCCGTGGTCGGTGGCGCGGCCCTCCCCGTCGAGAGCGCCGAGCTCGCGAAGCAGCGCGCGCGCTCGCGCCAGCGCCGCCGAGGGTGGCGCGTCGAGCCAGGCGAGCTCCTCGGGCGCACGGAGCCCGGCCGCCGCGAGGTCGAGGATCAGGCTCGACAGGTCGGCGCTGGCGATCTCGGGCGGCGCCGACGCGGCGAGGGTCGCGTCGTCGGCCTCGCTCCAAAGCCGGTAGCAGACGCCCGGCTGGGTGCGGCCGGCGCGGCCGCGACGCTGGTCCGCTGCCGCGCGGCTCACCCGCGACGTCTCGAGGCGGCTCATCCCGGTGCGCGGCGAGAACCGCGCCGAGCGGACCAGCCCGGCGTCGACCACCACCCGGACGCCCTC
>CAYMQR010000020.1:0-19850 GCA_964392195.1 uncultured bacterium
CGCACCGCAGGTGTAGGGGCGAGCGAAAGCTCGCCCGGTTTCTCGATCGGCGATCCAGGCGCACCGTGCGGCTCGAGCGAGGTACACGGGCACAGCGATCGCGTTGAAAGGAAACGGGCCGCGGGGGAATCCCCGCGGCCCGTGGTGTTTCGGGCGGATCGAACGGTGGTGCTACCTGGCGTTCGGTTGCCGGCCGAGCTCCTGGATCTTGGTGAGGTAGCGCTGCAGGACCTGCTCCTGCTCGTTGGCCCAGGCGACACAGCTGCCGACGAGCTTGCGGGCCTCGGAACCTTCCTTGCACTCCTTGGCGGAGCGCGAGAAGTCGCGGCCGGCGCCCTGGGTGAGCGCCAGCGCCTGGCCGGTGTTCTTCTCGGCGAGCGGCGCCGCGTCCTCGGCCTTCTTGAGCCCGGCGTCGTAGAGATCGCGCCCCTTCTGGCTGCAATCCGCGCCGACGTGGCTCGCGGCCTCGTTGCACTTCTTCTGCAGGTCGATCTGCTCCTGGACCCGGTTCACCGGATCGGCGTGCGCCACGCCGTGGCCGGCCACCAGGCCGGCCACGACCGCCGCTCCCAGCACCCAGCGCCGCCGGCTCACTGGACCACCTGGATGAGCCGGAAGTACGGCAGGAACATCGAGAGCGCGACGAACAGCACCACGACGCCCATGAAGCCGAGGAGCAGCGGCTCGACCAGCGTGCCGACCACCGCGGTCTGGTAGTCGACCTCGCGCTGGTGGTGGCTCGCCACCGCGGCGAGCGCCTCGGGCATCCGACCCGACTCCTCGCCGACCGCGACCATGTCCAGCACCAGCGTGGGCAAGAAGCGGAACGGCAGGAAGCTCTCGTGCAGGGTGCGGCCGCGCTCGACGTTGCCGCGGATGTAGCGGAACGCGTCCTGGAACAGGATGTTGGGGATCGCCTCGCCCACCAGGTCGAGCGTCTTCAGGAGCGGCACGCCCGACTGCAGCAGGATCGACATCATCGTCGAGAACTGCACCGTGTAGATGTTGGTGAGGATCGGCCCGAAGATCGGAAGGTGCACCTCGATGCGGTGCAGGAGCGGCTTGAAGCCGCCGCGCTTCCTCGCCTGCAGGAACAGGAAGTAGCCGAGCAGCACGGCGAGCACGAGCCACAGCTTGGCGCTCATCACCGCACCCGAGAACCCGAACACCATGCGGGTGATCCACGGCAGATCGGCGTTGTTCACCTCGAGCTGATCGCGGAACACCGGGATCACGAAGATGAGCAGGACCAGCACCACCGCGATCGCGAGCACGAAGACGATCAGCGGGTAGGTGACGGCCTTCGAGAGCGTGCGCTTGGTGTCGGCCTCGCGGTCGCGGTAGTTGGCGAGGTAATCGATCACCTTGACCAGCGAGCCCGACTCCTCGCCGGTGCGGATCACGCTCACGATCATGTTGTTGAACCAGCGCGGGTGCTTGGCGAGCGCCGCCCACAGCTGGATGCCCTTCTCGACGTCCGTCATCACCTCACCGAGCGCGGCGCGGAACTCGACGCTCTCGCTGCGGCTCGAGAGGATCTGCAGCGCGCGCATGAGCGGGATGCCGGCGCTCAGCAGCACCGAGAGCTGGCGCAGGAACACGTTCACCAGCTCGGGGTCGCTCTTCCTCGAGCGCGTGAAGATCGAGCCGAACATCCCGCCGCCGCCCACGTCGGTGGCGCTCGGCGGCGGCTGCGGCGCGGGGCCGGAGGCTGCGGGCGGCGCCTCGAACGCGGCGGGCGCGGTGCGCGGCGGCGCGGCCGAGGTGGTGCCGTCGTCGCTCTTGGCGGCAAGGGTCTGGCGGATCGAGTCGCCGACCGAGGGCGTGGCGGCCGGCGGCGCGACCGGCGCGGCGGCGGCCTTGGGCGCCGCCTTGGTGGTTTTCGCGGGCTTCTTCGGTTCGGCCATGGGGGACCTCTCGGGACGACGTCGGTGGTGGGGGCGCCTCGTCAGCCGAGGACGCGTACGAACTCTTCGACCGTGGTGAGCCCTTCACGGAGCTTGGCGAGGCCGGAATCGCGCAGCGTGCGCATGCCGTCGTCGAGCGCCTGCTTGCGGATCTGCTCCTCGGTGCCGCCCGACATGATCAGGCTGCGCACCTTGTTGGAGACGCGGAAGATCTCGAAGATCCCGACCCGCCCGCGGTAGCCGGTGTGGAAGCACGCCTCGCACCCGGCGCCGCGCACCAGGTGGTAGCCGCCGATCTCCTTCGGGCTCACGTGGAGCGCCTCGGCGGCGGCCTTCTTGTTGCGGATCGGCTCGGCGCAGTTGGCGCACACCTGCCGCACCAGCCGCTGGGCGAGGCTGCCGACCAGCGCGTTGGCGATGAGGAAGCGGTTGATGTTGAAGTTGGTGAGCGTGGTGACCGAGCCCACCGACTCGTTGGCGTGCAGCGTCGAGAACACCAACATGCCGGTGAGGCCGGCGCGGATCGCGATCTTGGCCGTCTCCTCGTCGCGGATCTCGCCGACCAGGATGACGTTCGGGTCCTGGCGCAGGATCGCGCGCAGCCCGTACACGAAGTCGAAGTTGACCTTGTAGTTGACCTCGATCTGGTTCGCGCCGGGGATCACGTATTCGATCGGGTCCTCGATCGTCATCACGTTCACGGCGTTCTTGTCGATCTTGTTGATGCACGAATAGAGCGTCGTGGTCTTGCCGCTGCCCACCGGTCCGGTCGCCAGCACGATGCCGTGCGGCTTGGCGATGAACGAGTCGACGATCTCCACCTCGTCCTCGCTCATGCCGAGGTCCTCGAGCGAGGTGAAGAGCCGCCCGCCCTCGGCGAGCCGGATGCCCATGCGCTCGCCGAAGTTGGTCGGCACGGTGGCGATGCGCATGTCGTACTCGCTCACCTCGGTGGAGAACCGGTAGTGGCCATCCTGCGGCAGGCGCCGCTCGGTGATGTCCATGTCGGCGAGGATCTTGATGCGCGAGATGATCTCGCGGCCGGTCGTGTGGTCGACGCGGCCGACCTCGTAGAGGAAGCCGTCGACGCGGTAGCGGATGTTGAAGCCGTCGCGGCGCGGCTCGATGTGGATGTCGGTGGCGCGCGAGCCGACCGCCTTCTCGATCAGCGTCGCGACGGTCTCGACGGCGGAGTTGGTGTTGATCGGTAGCGGTTCACCCGCGAAGCGCAGGTTGGTGCCACGCGACGCGGCCGGTGCGGCTGCGGGTTCCGCCATCGAAACACCCCTCTCGGACGGGCCGCGGGATGGGCCCCAGGACGTGGACGAACTGGCCGGACGCCCCCATCCGTCCAGCCGAAGCGGCGCGATGCTACCTCTTCGCGTTCGCCGGCCGCAACCGCGCGTTTGGCCTTTTTCCAGGGCCTTTCGACGCGCCGCGGCGTCAGCCGCCGGCGGCGAGCGCGATCGGCCAGGCGCGGCCGGACAACCGCGCGAGCGGCGGCTCGGCGAGCGCGTCCACGAACCGGGTCGCGAACTCGAGCCACGCGTGGCGGCCGAAGCGCGCAGCGAAGCCGCCCTCCACCTCGCCGTAGAGGTGGTGGCCGCCGCGCAGCACCAGCGTGCCGAGGTCGAGGTGGCGGACCAGCCCGCCCTGGCACGTGACGGCGAGGCGCTCGGCGCCGGGCTCGCCGCACGGCGTGTCGTCGAAGCGCGCGATCACGTAGAGGGCGTCGGCGGGGGCGAGCTCGTTGCGCTCGCCGGCGCACAGCGAGAAGAGCACGCCGCGCGGGTCGCGGTGGACCCGCGCGAGGAGCTGTCGGATCACCGCGGGGTCGTCGATCGCGCTCCCGGCGTGGGAGATCCGCCCCTCGAAGTCGATCGAGTAGCGGTAGACACGCTCGTTCACGGGGCGGGACGCTTGCGCGCGCTGCGCTTCGCCGCCTTCGCCGCCTTGGCCGCCTTCGGCCGCGGGCGGCGCGGCGGCCGGGCGCGGCGCGGCCGCGCCAGCTCCTCGAGCTCGGCGAAGGCGCGCTCGAGGTGGGCGGCGAGCGCGCCGAGGTCCGCCATCGC
Organism: uncultured bacterium; assembly: GCA_964392195.1. Classification (GTDB taxonomy): domain Bacteria; phylum JADJOY01; class JADJOY01; order JADJOY01; family JADJOY01; genus JADJOY01. The sequence goes on from CAYMQR010000020.1 coordinate 3,980, forward strand.
GTCCCAGTCGCCGATCAGCCCGAAGCCGAGCGCGCCGTCGTGGCTCACCACCGCGACGCTCATCGCCAGGTTGGGGGCGAGCGGCACGCACGGATAGACCTCGAGCAACCGCGCGCCGAGCAGGAAGAGCGGGAGCTGCGGCCCGGGCACGTTCGTCACCACCAGGTTCACGAAGCGCTGCGCCGACTGCAGCCGCGCCGCCTGCTGGAGCAGCGTCGCGGGCGCGAAGCCCGAGAAGCGCGTCAGCATCTCGGCGCCCACCACCTCGTGGGACTGCTTGAGCGCCGACATCCGCTCGCGCACCGCGGCGAGCCGCCGGCGCGGGTCGTTCTCGCCGAGCGGCAGCGCCACCACCAGCGCCGAGACCCGGTTGCCGAGGTTCCCCGCGTCGTCGGCCGAGCGCACGCTCACCGGCACCAGCGTGTGCAGCTCGACGCCGTTCACGGCGTCGCCGCGTTCCAGGAAGAGCGCGCGCAGCGCCCCGGTCACCGCGGCGAGCACCACGTCGTTGACCGTGCCGCCGAGGGCGTTCTTGAGCGCCTTGGCGCGCGCCAGCTCGACGCGCACGGTCTCGAAGCGGCGGTGCGGACCGATCGGCACGTTGAGCGAGCTCTTCGGCGCCAGCCCGCCGCCCATCAGCGAGCCCATGCCGCCGAGGACCTCCTCGAGCTTGGCGAACGCCTCGCGGGGAGCGCGCAGCGCGGCGCGCAGGGTGCGGCGGTGGTGCTGCTCCACCTCCGAGCGCTCGAGCCACGCGTCCACCAGGCGCACCGCCTCGCTCGGCGCGGGCCGCGGCTTCCACGGCGCGGCGGGCGGTGGCTCGGGGGCCTCGGGGTCGAGGTCGAAGAGCACCGCGGCGAGCTCCATGCCGGAGACCCCGTCGACCATGCAGTGGTGGGTCTTCCACACCAGCGCCACCCGATCGCCGGCGAGGCCATCCACCACGTAGAGCTCCCACAGCGGCCGGTTCCGGTCGAGCCGCTGCGACATGAGCCGCCCCACCAGCGCGGTCAGCCCGCGCGCGTCACCCGGGGCGGGCAGCGCGCTGAAGCGCAGGTGGTAGAGCAGGTTGAAGTGAGGGTCGTCGACCCACAACGGGCGCCCCTGGCCGAGCGGCACGAACGCGAGCTTCTGGCGGAAGCGCGGCACGTCGGCGAGGCGCGCCTCGACGAAGCGCGCGAGCCGGTCCTGGTCGAGCCAGCCGTTCGCGTCGCGCAGCCGCCGCCCCTCGAAGATCGACACCGCGCCCACGTGCATGGGCGTGCACGGGCCCTCGATGTGGAGGAACGACTCGTCGAGGGCGCTCAGGCGGTCGTGCGCGGGAACGCTCATCCCCACCGCTCCTCGCTCGCGCCACGCGCCGGGATCAGTGTCCCGTCTTGTAGCTCTTGCTCTTGGTGTTCGACGAGCTCGGCTTGGGGCTCGGCGCGGGCGCGGGCGCGGGAACCGGCCTGGGCGCAGCCGGGGCGGTCGAGCCCGCGGGCGGGATCGTCGCGCTGGGCGGCGTCGCGCTCGTCGGCTCCGTGGCCTCGGGCGCGAGGCTGCCGGGGAGCTGGTCGTCCGAGATCGAGCGCGGCTCGTTGGACGCTCCCGGGGGCGAGCCGAGGTCGCCGAGCTCGAACACCAGCACGTCGTCGAAGCCCACCGCGATGCGCTCGCCCGAGTTCGACCACACCAGGTCGGCGGCGCGGTCGGTGCCGGTCGGCGACCCACCGACCTCTTCCCAGGTGCGGGTGTTCCACACCGCGATGCGGTGGCTCGGCTTGGTGCCCTTGGGCGCCTTGTCGGGCAGCGGCTCGCGCACGAAGCCGGCGAGCACCGGCGCCTCCGGCTGCGGGTTCCACGCCAGCTCGAGCGCGCAGCGCCCGGTCTGCGGGATGGTCTTGAACACGCTCCAGGTGGTGGTGTCGAACACCACCAGCTCGCTCTTCGAGGCGTCGGCGTCGCAGCCCTTGTCGCTCTCGACCCACACCGCCAGCCAGGCGCCGTTCGGGCTCCACGCGACCTGGCCGATCCGCCCCACCGGGCGCTTGATCGACTTGACCTGCTCCCAGGCGCGCGAGTCCCACACCGAGATCGCGTTCCACGACACGATGCCGAGCTGCCGCCCGTCGGCCCGCCACAGGATCCCGCCCCAGTCGTCGAAGCGGCCGATGAAGTTGAGCGAGCGGTCGTAGATCAGGATCTGGCTCGACGGGTTGGCGCCGAACTCCTTCAGGTTCGCCGCCAGGTACTGGCCGTCGGGGCTGAAGCGCACCGTGGTGAAGTGGCCCTTGGGCTCGCGCAGCCTGCGCCCCGGGGCGCCGTCGGCGAGGCGCATCGTGCGGATCTCGGGCTCGGTGCCGGTGCAGTCGGGTCCGATCCGTCCCGGCTGCGTGTAGGCGAGCCAGGCGCCGTCGGGGCTCAGGTCGAAGTCGAGGGCGCCGGTCCCGGGGACCTCGACGAGCTGAGCGCTCGAGGAGCCGTCGATCATCATGCGCTCGATGCCGCGGCCCTTGTTGAAGATGACGGCGGTGTCGTCCTTGGTCCACACGATGCGGCGCCGGTCGCCGGTCGGGAAGGCGCAGGCTCCCGCGGCGTGCGCGGCGCGCACGTCGAGCCCGATCGACGCCGCCACCAGCGCGACGCTCGCGAACGTACTCCTGAGGCGTATCCGGTTCGCTCGGCTCATCGCTCTCGCCCCGCTTTCAACGGTGGGTCTCGCGCTGCATCGGCACCGTCACGCCGCACACACGGACCACTTCCTCGGTCATGCGCCCGCGCAGCGCGAGCCCCAGCATCTTGAAGTCCGCGCGCAGCGACCACGAGGGGAAGTCCCAGGTCGCCGGCCGGTTGTGCTCGATCAGGCCGTGCCCCACCCACGCCGGTCCGTAGCCGAGGATCGGCGCCACCACCACGAAGCCCGGGCTCAGGCTGAGCACGCCCACCGCCGCCGCGAGCACGCCGCACGCGGTGCCGACGTAGTGCAGGAAGCGGTTGAGCGGGTCCTTGTGCTCGCCGACGTAATACGGCCAGAACTGCTCGAACGAGGTGATCGACGGCTTCATGGCGGGTGCTCTCGCGAGGGGTGGCGGCTCAGGGCTTGCCGGCCAGCCGGTCGAGCGCCTCGCGGTACTTGCCGGCGGTCTGGCTCACGATGTCGGCGGGCAGCTCGGGCGCGGGCGGAGTGTGGTCCCAGCCCACGCCGTTCAGCCAGTCGCGCACGAACTGCTTGTCGAAGGAGGGCTGCGCGCGGCCCGGCTGGTAGACGTCCTTGGGCCAGAAGCGCGACGAGTCCGGCGTGAGCGCCTCGTCGATCAGGATGAGCTCGCCGCTCAGGACGCCGAACTCGAACTTGGTGTCCGCGAGCAGGATGCCGCGCGGCTCGGCCCACGCCGCGGCGCGCTGGTAGAGCTCGATCGAGACGTCGCGCACCTTCCTGGCGAGGTCGGCGCCGACGATCTTCTGCGCCTGCTCGAAGGTGATGTTCTCGTCGTGCTGGCCGGCCGGCGCCTTGGTCGAGGGCGTGAAGATCGGCTCGGGCAGCCGCGCCGACTCGGTGAGGCCCGCGGGCAGCGGGATGCCGCACACGGTGCCCTTCTTCTTGTACTCGGACCACCCCGAGCCCGCGAGGTAGCCGCGCACGATGGCCTCCACCTTGAGCGGCTCGCACTTGTGGACGAGCACCGCGCGGCCGTCGATGGCGGCGAGCGCGGCGGGGTCGGTCACGACGTCCGAGAGCGGGCGGCCGGTGAGGTGGTTGGGGACGACGTCCTTCAGGTGCTCGAACCAGAAGTTCGAGAGCTGCGTCAGCACCCAGCCTTTGCCGGGGATGGGGGTGGGCAGCACCACGTCGAACGCCGAGATGCGGTCGGTGGCGACGATGACCAGGCGGTCACCGAGGTCGTACACGTCACGGACCTTGCCGCGGAACGCGAGCTTGAGGCCGGGGACGTTGGATTGAACGATCGCTTCCATCGAGTCCTCATCGAGTCCCGACACGGGAAGCGGCCGAGGTTAACAGGTCACCCGGGAAGTTGCCCGGCAACTTCCCGGGTGACCTGTCGGTGTTTCTCGGGGGGCTTTTCAAGCCCCCCGCCCGCCCGAAGTGAATTCGGGCGGGGCTCACCCCCGAGTCGGCTCGCAGGCTCGCCGGCGTCGCGCCGCGACGCGCAACTTGCCGAGTCCATTCGTTCCGCGAACCGGGATCCAGGGATGTGGGACCGGGTAACCGCACGATTTTCAAGCCCCCCGCCCCACCTGGAGGGCGCCCGCTTCATCGGGCGCAAGCGATCGAGCGGCTCCTGCGCTCGCGGCGTGCCGCTGGCACGAGCTGGCCGTGCCCGACGGCGGAGGGTCGCGCGCCGCGCGACCGGCGACACGCGACCGTCTCGGCATCGCCGACGAGGTCGTTCCCGGTACGCCGTGAGCCCGCCACACCGGCTAGTGTTCACTGGCAAGAATCGCTGCGGATCGCTTGCAATGGCCTCGCTCCAGCACCCCGCGAGGCCCCGAAACCGGCCATTTCGGGCGGTCTTCACCATATCGCGGCGCTCTCCGCGCACTCTCGTGCGGGGAGGAAGGCGATCCGCGACACCAGCAGGCCGAGCAGCCGCCGGTCCTCCCCCTCGCTCACCCCCGCCGGGCTCCACAGGCTGCTGCGCAGCGCCAGCTCCAGACGTCCGTCGCCGTCGTCGGCGAGGTCGCGGGCGGGGAGGCGGAGGTGATGGACCTCGGCGCCGGGCGGCGTGGTGCCCTCGAAGATCACCCGCCCCTCGATCTCGACGGCCACGTCGGGCGGGTTCCCCGACGCTCGGTAGCCGCTCCAGTCGAGGGCCACGCACAGCGCGCGTTCGGGCTCGCGCTCGGCCACCGGTCCGGAGCCCGCGGCGCTCGCGACGCTCGGCCACGGCACCGCGATGTGTCCCTCGCCGGCGGTCCAGCGCGCCACGACGTCGTCGGCGCGACGCTCGAAGGGCAGCCAGCCCCGCCCCAGGAACGGGTAGCTGCCGGCGCCGAGGGGCACGTCGATCGGCAGCCGCGTGACCCGCGCCGCACGCGCCGCCGCGCTGGTCGGCAGGACGCGGTAGAGATCGAGCCAGACGCGCCGCTCCGAGATCGAGCGTGCGTCGGGTCGCGCGCCGCGCTGCTGTCGCAGCACCGGCGCGGTGAGCTCGGCGGTGCGGAACGGCTTGAGCTCCCAGCGCTCGGTGGCCCAGGTGCTGCCTTCGCCGGTCGCCGCGAAGAACAGCGGCCGGTCACGGCGAGCCGCGTCGTCGAGGACCTCGTCGAGCGCCACCCAGGCGAGCGCGTTGCGCGGATCGACCGGCAGCGGCCGGGCGTCCACGCCGAACACCAGGCTGAGCGGTGCGGTGAGGCGAGCGCCCACCGGCCCCGCCTCGACGAACACCAGCGAGCGCTCCGGGAAGAGCGCGGCGGTGCCGGCGAGCTGGTCGAACACGCCGGCCCAGTCGCGGTGCAGCCACACGAAGGTCCCGAGCCGGCCGATCGCGCCGAGCTGCGCCCCGCCACCGGCCACCGCGAGCGCCGCCGCCACGCACAACGCGGCGCTCCGCCAGCGCGCGCGCCGGGCAGCGGCGCCCGCTTCGCGGGCCGCTCGCAGCGCACGCGCGGCGCTCGCGATCCCCACCGCCGCGGGCACCGCGAGCCCGAGCGCGAGCGCCGGCAGCACCAGCGGGATCATGCGTCGCATCGCCCACGGCTGCGCGGCGCTGATGTAGGGCTTCCACACCGTGAAGAGCACGAACGCCGCGGCCGCGAGCGCGAGCGCCGCGAGCTCGGGCTCGGCGCCGCGGCGATCGCGCCACGCGAGCCACACGAGCCCCGCGACGCTGAGCGCGATCCCGCTCGGCAGCCAGTAGAGGCCGATCGCTCCCGCCTGCGAGAACTCGAACGGGTGGCGCACCAGGTCGAGCCCGGCGAGCGCCGGCCACGCGAGCCACGCCGCGCCGATCGCGAGCGGCAGCGCGCGCGCCGCCGTGCGCGCGCGGGCGGACAGCCGCTCGGGGTCACGCCACGCCTCGCGCGCGATCCACCACGCCGCGGCCACGCCGGCGATCCCCGTCACCATCATGCCCCGCGCCAGCGACGGCGGCGCGCCGATCACGCTCTGCGCGGACAGGTAGTGGCGGTTGGCGATCACGACCGCGAGCGCGCCGACCGCGGCGAGCGGCGTCCACGCCGCCCACCACGCGGCCACGAGCGGCGCCCGCGCGCGCTCGCGCCACCAGCCGAGAGTCGTCACCGCGCCCAGCAGCGCGCCGAGCGCGAGCCCCTCGAGGCGCAGCGTCGTGAGCGCGGCGAGCGCGGCGGCGCTCGCCGCCGCCAGCCAGCGCGCCGCGGTGGCGTCGCTCGCCGTACCGGCGCGCCCCTCGTCGCCGAGCTGGCGCGCCCACCGCCCGAGCCAGAGCCCGCTCGCGATCAGCGCCTGCGCGGGGATCTCCGCGAGCGGATAGCGCGCGAACCAGATCTGCGGAAACGACACCACCAGCGCGAGCACCGCGAGCGCCGCCGCCACCCGCCCGAGCGCGCGCCGCCACCACGCCAGCATCACCGCCACGGCGATCCACGCCGCGAGCGGCGTCGCCCACACCGCGTGCGCCGGCCCCAGCCACCACGCCGCCCACGCGGTCCACACCTTGGCGAGCGGCAGGAAGCCGATCTCGATCGAGTCGATCCCCACCACCCACGGGTAGAACGGCCCGAAGTGGGGCGTGAGCTCGCCGAGCAAGCCGAGGTTGTAGAGGCCGCGCTGGATCAGCGCGTAGCCACCCGGCGGAGGCGGCGCGGCGGCGAAGAGGCCACCGCTCTCGGCGAGGTGGATCCCGCCGATCGTGTAGACGCTCGCGTCGTCCTGGAGCACGAAGGTCTCGCTCGGCCCCGCCGCGAGCCACGCCGCGAAGCCGAGCACCGCGGCGCACCCGAGCGCGTCGGCGAACGCCTCGACACGCCCGCGCGCCGGCGGCGCCACCGCCACAGCCTCGACCGGACGCCGCCGCGCCGCGAGCGTCGCCACCAGCGCCGCGCCGCTCCACGCCGCCGCGAACCACCACCACCTGAACAGCGCGAGCACGGCGAGCACCGTGCCGAGCCACGACACCACGATCGCGCCCGCGACCAGGTCGAGCAGCGCGCGCTCGGCGCGCGACGCCGGCCATGCGCCGCGCAGCGCCGCGCCGAACGGCCGCCCCGCGGCCCACGTCACCGCGACCAGCACCGGCAACGCGAGCGGGGACGGCAGCGCGGAGAAGAGTCCGAGGTGCGGCACCGAGGCTCCGGGCGCACCCGGACGAGCCGGGGAGCGCGCCGGTTACATAGCATGGGCCTCCCCGCCAGCCCGGAGATCGCGTGTGACGACGAGCCGCCCCCCCGACCGCCACGAGCGCATCGCCCCCACCGCGCACTTCACCGCGTACACCTGGCATCACCTCGGGCTGCCGTACGCCGAGCTCTTCGCGACGGCGCGCGGCGCGCAGCTCTTCTGGTCGCTGCGCGTCGCGATCGAGTGGAGCGTGATGGTGCGCGGGAAGGCGCCGACCATGGCGCAGTACCTCGGCCATCGCCACCGGGTGATCGACTGGGTGCTCGAGCGCCACGCGCCCGAGCGCGTCGCCGAGATCGGCGCCGGGCTGTCGCGGCGCGGCGTCACGTGGGCGGCCGATCGCGGCGTGCGCTACCAGGAGATCGACCTGCCGCACATGATCGCGGCCAAGCGCGCGCTGATCGAGGAGCGCGCGCCCGCCGCGCTCAGGGCGCGGCTCGCCGAGCGGCTCTCGCACCACGCCCTCGACGTGGTCGACCCGCGCTTCGGCGAGAACCTGGCCGCGCTCCTCGACGGCGCCGAGCGGCCGGCGGTGGTGGCCGAGGGGCTGCTCGGCTACCTCACGCTCGCGCAGCGCACCGCGTTGCTCTCCGGCATCCAGAGCGCGCTCGCGCCGCGCGGCGGCGTGTTCGTGTTCGACGGCCACCTCGCCGACGCGCAGGCGAAGGTGGGCCGCGCGAGCCAGATCCTGCGCTCGCTGATCGGCGTGATCACCCGCGGCCAGGGTGTCCGCGACCCCTTCCCCGACGCCGCCACCGCCGAGCGCGCCTACCGGGCGGCGGGCTTCACCGCGATCGAGCGCTTCGAGCCGCTCGCGCTCCTCGACCAGCTCCCCGAGCTCGCGCGGGTCTACTCGCCGGTCAACATCTACAAGCTGACCGCGTGAGGGCGGACGGCCGGGAGGCCGTCCCTCCGAACGAGGGCCGTCGCCTCACGCGCCGCGGCGGGTGCGCTTGGCCTTCTTCTGGCTCGCGATGCCCTTGCGGGCGAGCAGCGGCTGGACGCGCCCGGCGATCTGCGGGAACGCGTTCACCACCTTGGCGAGCGACGCGCGGCCCATGGGGATCAGCACCTCCATGGGCTTGTCGGCGAGGGCGCGCAGGATCGCCTGCGCCACGTCGTCGACGGTGAGCACGCGGTCGCCCGAGAACGTGAGCGCCGCCTCCTCGTAGTCCACCTGCAGGTCGAGCATCGGCGTCTGCACCGCGTCCGGGCACACCGTGGTGACCGCGACGCCGTGGCGCTCGAGCTCCTGCGACACCGCGAGCGAGAAGCCGCGCACCGCGAACTTGGAGGCGCTGTAGAGGCAGAGCCCCGGCACCGGCGCGATCGCCGCCAGCGACGCGATGTTCACGATCTGCCCGTGGCGCTTCGGCACCATCACCCGCGCCGCCGCGCGGGTGCCGAAGATCACGCCCTTGGTGTTGACGTCGATGTGCTTGTGGACCTCGATCGCCTCGGTGTCGTGGATGTAGCCCGGCTTCAGGTACCCGGCGACGTTGAGCAACACGTCGAGGGCGCCGCAGCGCGACAGCGCGAACTCGACCGCGCGGTCCCACGCCTCGGGATCGCGGACGTCGAGGGACTTGAGCAGCACGCGATCGGCGGGCCAACCGTCCTGCTTGGCCACGTCCTTGAGCGCCGCGAGCGTGAGGTCGGTGGCGACCACCCGATGCCCCTGCTCCACCAGCACGCCCACCAGATGCCGCCCGATCCCGCTCGCGCAGCCCGTCACCAGGCACACCGACGCCGGTTGCTTCGCCGTTCTCGCTGCCTTCACGCGTCCCCTCGCCATCGATTGCACCTCGCTCGAAGCGCGCTCACCGCGCCGCGGAAAACGCCGCCTCGTCCAGCGAGCGGTATAGCGCGGGCGCCTCTACGCGCCTGCCCGACTCGATCCCCATGCGCCGCTTGCGCATCAGGTCTGCGGGCGTGAAGCGCGCGTAGTCGATCGGTTTCCAGGTCACCGGCGGGCCGTTGAACGGCGTCACGAAGAGCCGCCGGACCATGGTGAAGATCGAGCGCAGCATCTTCTCGAAGAAGCACGCCTCCGGCCGCCCCGAGAGCGCGCGCCCGATGGCGCGCGCGCTGCGCAGCGGGTGCACCACGAGCTTGGTGAGCAGGAACGCGCCGAAGACGGCGAGCTGGTGGAGCTTGACCATCCGCGCGCTCATCCCGCCGGTGCCGGCGAGCGGCATCGCGAGGTCGGTGTTCGCGACGCCGAAGAAGAGCCAGCGGTCGCCGATCACGATCTCCCCCGACTCGAGCAGCTCGTCGAAGAGCTCGGTGCCCGGGAACGGCGCGAAGATCGCGGTGCCGATCGCGTCCACGCCGCGCGCTGCGAGCTTCATCGCGTACGGCACGTTGGACCACGCGTCCCGCGGCCGGTCGCCGGGGAGCCCGGAGAGGAGCTGCACCTTGAGCGGCAGCCGCGCGCGCACCGTGGCCGCGAGCGCGCGCTCGATGTCGTCGCTCGCCATGCGCTTCTTCACGCGCCGGCGCGTCTCCTCCGAGCGGCTCTCCGGCGCCACCACCAGGTAGCCGAGCCCGGCGCGCTTCAGGAGGCCGATCAGCTCGTCCTCGAGCTCCTCGAGGCGGGTGCCGCAGTGGAGCTGGAAGGTGACGCCGAGGTCGCGCGCGATCAGCGCCTCGCAGAGATCCACGGCCCAGCTCCGCTTGATGACGGTCGTCAGGTCGTGGAACGAGAAGTCGGTGACGTCGAAGCGATCGCGATGGTGCTGCATCTCGTCGACCACCGCGTGCGGCGAGCGCGAGAGCCACAGCGGCGCCCACATGCTCGGCGCCGTGCAGAACGTGCACGAGTACGGACAACCGCGGCTCGACAGCATCGGCAGCGAGCGGCGCCCGCTCCACAGCGCGCCGCCCAGGAAGCGCAGCCGCTGGTAGAGCTCGACGTCGAAGAGCTGCCACGCGGGCCACGGCAGCGACTCGAGGTCGCGGACGCGGGCGCGCGCGGGAGTCTCGACGTAGCGCCCGGCGTCGAGGAACGCGATCCCCGCGACCTCGCGCCAGCGCGCGCGTCCGCCGCCGCCGGCGAGCGCCTCGAGCCACGCCACGAGCGTCCGCTCGCCCTCGCCCATCACCACCACGTCCGCGCACGAGGTGCCGAGGCAGAACCTGGGTAGCGCGGACGGGTGCTCGCCACCGAGCACGATCGGCGTCGCGGGCCGCGCGCGCCGGATCCGCTCGCACAGGTCGGTCACGAGCGGCCAGTCGGTGGTCGAGGTCACCGAGATCCCGACCACGTCCGCGTCGCGGTCGAGGCGCGCGACGACCTGCTCGTTGGCCAGGCCGCGCGCCAGCATCGGCCCGTACGGCATCACGTTCGACCAGCCGTCGGCGATCGCGTCGAGCGCCACCACCTCGTGGCCCGCCTCGAGCAGCGCGGCGCCGAGGTACGCGAGCCCGAGCGGCGGCGTGCCCTCGAACATGTGGAAGTAGCGGCCTTGCCCCCACGCCGGCCGCACCAGCTCGATCCTCATCCCGCCCTCTCCCGGCGACGTTACCACGGCGTCCGAAGCCGTCCGCGGCGCCCCGCCGGCGCGTGGCGCGGCGCGTCGGGCGCGTGCTACCGTCGATGAGCATCTCCTCACCATCGGCGGATCATGAAGAACACGTCCCTGGCGATCGTGCTCGTGCTCACCGGCTTGCTCGCCGGCTGCAACCCCATCACCCCCGGCGAGTGGCAGACCGAAGGCCACGACGCGGCACTCGGCTCGTTCACCGGCCAGCTCGAGATCCGCGACCTGGGCGGCGGCAACCTCGAGGTGATCCGCCTCGCGAGCCTCGAGGACGTCACCCACGTCGACGGGCGGCGCGTGGACACCGCGTGGACCGGCAAGGCGATCGCCTCCGAGACCGGCGCGCCACTCCTCACCTTCGCGCTCACCCGCGCCGACTTCATCCCCGCGCTCGGCGCCCTCACGCGCGGCGCCGCCGACGCGACGCCGCTCGCCGTGACCGGCACGGTCACGATCGGCGCCGACAACGCGCTCACGATCCACTACGCCGCCGACGACGACCCGTCCTTCGCGATCGACGAGACCGCGACCTACGTCGGCCCCACGAACGCCGAGCCGCTCTTCGTCTCGGGACGCACCGTGGCCGAGAGCCACCCCGAGCCGCCCAGCTTCCTGCGCGACTTCCTGTTCCAGCTCTTCGCCACCTACCACGAGCTGCCCGCGGTCCAGCCGTGGACCACCAACGCCCAGTTCCAGCGCGCGGTCCACTACATGGTCCACGAGCAGACCGACCTCGCGTACTACCGCGACAACCCCGACCGGCTGCGGGTGGTGAACAAGATCGTCGACCCGATCAGCCTCGCCGAGACCGAGATCCGCGCGAACGCGTTCCGCGCCAGCTTCCACGCCAAGGCCGAGTACTACCAGGACATCACCTCGAATCGCTTCCTCGCGCCGTTCGGCATCGTCGAGAACAAGACGCCGGGCGGCGATCCCCAGCCCGACGGCGACGCGGCGCTGTGGACCGGCGAATACGGCTGGACGCAGGCGCAGCGCTACAAGGCCACCGGCGACCCGCAGGCGCTCGCCGATCTGCGCAAGGTGGTGCGCGGGCTCATGACGCTCATGGACATCACCGGTGACCCGCTTAACTTCGCGCGCACGCTGCGCGCCGCGGGGCCGCCGCTCGACGGCTGGGTGCGCGGCACCGGCGAGTTCGCCGGCCTCGACTGGCTGCCGGGTGGCAACAACGACATGGGCCACGGGCTCAAGCTCGGCCTGATCGCCGGCTGGGACGCGCTCCCCGCGGACGACCCGCTGCGCCCCGAGATCGCGGCGCACGCGCTCGCCATGCTCCAGCTCTGCGAGTTCGCGAACCCGCGCCCCACCGAGGGCTGCCGCGACCCCGACAACTCGCCGCTCTTCCCCGACGGCGACCCCGGCGAGGCGCTGATCTTCGCCGGCCTCACCAACGACGACCCCGCCAAGATCGACGCCGGGCTCGCGATCCTGAACGACCCGCTGCTCACGCTCTACGCCGGGATCGGCGGCGGCCCGATCTACGTCTACGGCATCAGCGACTGGAGCGGGAACAACCTCACGCTGGTGGGCCACCTCACCCAGCAGTGGCTGCTGGCGCGCACCGCCGACGTGAACCTGAGCAACGTGTGGCGCAACGCCTCCGGCGAGGCGTGGCGGGTGCTCAGCACGCTCGAGATGCCGGTGCACGCGGCGCTCGCCGCGGGGCTCGGCGTGCTCACCGACCCGGCGCAGCAGAGCGAGGCCACCGAGCAGGCGCTGTGGGGGCTGCGCTCGTTCCCGTTCCCCAAGCACTCCTACCCGGTCGATTACCGGGTCCGCGCCGACTGGGTGCTCTCGCCCTTCCCGTCGCTGCCGTGGAAGCTCGACTGGACCACCGATCCGGGCCGCATGCAGGGGCTCATCGGCCACGGGCTGCTCGAGACCTCGGTGGACGCCTATCGCTGGAACGCGGGCCCGCTCGACATCGCCGCGGGCGCCGTCGCTCCCGACACCACTCCCGGCGTCGACTACCTCTTCCTCTACTGGATGGCGCGTAGCGGTGGGCTGATCGGCCCGAGCGACTGACCGGCGAGCCCGCCAGCGCCATGGGATCGCGCTTCGCCGGCCTGCCCGCCGGCGTCCGGGCCACCTTCGTGGTCGCGTCGCTGGTGAGCGCGGGGGTGGCGCTCGGGCTCGCCTTCTTCAGCAACCTGCCGTCCGTCTGGCACACCACGTTCGTGGTGGGCAGCGTCGTGGCGGCCGGCGTGTGCGCGCTGACGCCGTGGCGGCTCGCGTGGCTGAAGCTCGCCGGCGCCGCCGGGATCACCGCGCTCGTGGGGTTCGCGGCGTGGGTGATGTGGAGCGCGAGCACGCTCGCCATCGGCTGGCCGGCCGCGGCGCTGGGGGTGGTGCCGGTCGCGGCGCTGGCGGTCCTGGGACGGCGCCGGCAGAGCTGGGAGTCGCCGGCCGCGGCGGCGTCCGTGGTGCTCGCGGCGGTGCTCGTGACCGAGGTGGTCGCGGTGGTGGCGGGCACGGTGATCGTGTCTCGCTTCGTCTACTCGTACGACCTCGCGACGCTCGAGGGCGACCGGCGGCGGATCGCCGCCGAGCCCGGCGTCGAGATCCTGATCGACGCGGTCGCGAGCGGGCGCAGCGACGCCCGCTCGCTCGCGGTCGACGGCGAGCGCGCCGCGGTCGCGTTCTCGAACTCGTCGGGGACCGGCGCGTCGGCGTGCACGCTGGTGTGGCCCGCCACCACCTGCGTCCACGCCGGGATCGAGAGCGTGTCGATCGACCCGGCGCGCGAGCGGGTGTGCGCGGTCGGCACGCGGCGCGGCGAGCCGCTCGAGGGACACCTCTTCTGCGCCCGCTTCGACGGCGCCGAGCCGGCCGACCTGGCGCTCCCCGCGGGGCTCGGCCTCGCCGGCACGTTCGACCGCGCACGCGACCGGCTCTACGTGGTCCACGAGCTCGGCTCGCTCACGGTGGCGGCGAGCGAGCCGCTCGGGGTCGTCGCGCACCTGCCGCTCGGGCTCTACCACCCGGACGCCGCCGTGCCGGTGTGGAGCGCCGACCGGCTGGTTGCGCGCTCCTCGGACGGCTTCGTGGCCTCGGTGAACCTCGACGACCTCACCGTCACGCGCCGCTTCCTGGGACCGCTCGCGGTGGGCCTCGGCGTCGGCGCCTCCGAGAGCCGGCGCGAGGTGTACGTGGGCGAGATGGTGCGCCCGGTGGTGCGGGTGCTCGAGGCCGCGTCGCTCGCCGAGGTGCGGCGGCTGCGCGTGGCGCGCGGCATCCGCCCCATCGCGGACCTCGGCGACACCGGCTGGCTCGCGTGCGGCGGCGTGTACGACGGGATGCTCTACGTCGTGGACGCGCTGACCGGGACGCTCGTGTCGAAGACGTTCGTGGGTAAGCTGGTGCGCGCCGTCGCCTACGACCCGGGCCGCCGCGCGGTGCTGGTCGCGTCGCGAGCAGGCCTGATCCGCGTCGCGCTGCCGCCGCCGAGATCCTCGTGACGCCGCCCCGCTCGCTCACGACGTTGCGCAACACCGCGCGCCTCGGGGTGGCGCTGGTGACGCAGCGCCGGCTCCCCTACTCGATCAACTTCATCGTCACCAACCGCTGCAACTTCCAGTGCGTCTACTGCGACGCGCCGGAGCACGCGGGAGAAGAGCTCACCACCGCCGACTTCCGCCGCGCCCTCGACGAGCTCGCGGCGGCGGGCATGGCGCGGGCGAGCTTCAGCGGCGGCGAGGCGCTGCTCCGCGACGACACGCCCGAGCTCATCGAGCACGCCAAGGGGCTCGGGCTCTTCGTGTCGCTCAACTCGAACGCGTTCACGCTGGAGCCGGTGATCGAGCGCCTGGCGCGCTCGCTCGATCTCGTGATGCTCTCGCTCGACGGGCCCGAGGACGTCCACGACAAGGTGCGCCGCCAGCCCGGCTCGTACGCGCGGGTGGTGGCGATGCTCGCGCGGGCGCGCGAGCTGGGCGTGGCGACCACCGCGATCACGGTGATCGGGCCGTGGAACGTCGAGCGCATCCCCGAGGTGCTGGCGCTCGCCGACGAGCTCGGCTTCTGGGCGTATTTCCAGCCCGCGTACAGGAGCTGCTTCGACGTGGGCGCGGGCTTCGCCGCCACCGAGCCCGCCGACACCTTCCGCTGCATGGCCGACGCCATCGAGGAGGGACGCGCGCGCGGGCGGCCGGTGGGCGTGTCGCCGTCGTTCGTGCGGCGGCTGCGCGCGGGGCCGCGCTTCGGCGAGTGCGCCGACTGCACCGCCGGGCGCTACTTCGCGACCGTCATGCCCGACGGCACGCTGGTGCCGTGCCACCTCACCTCGGGCCAGGCCACCTACCCGAACGGCCGCGAGCTCGGCTTCGCGCGCGCCTTCGCCGCGATGCCCGCGGTGGGCCCCGGTCCCGGCTGCGCGATCAGCCCCTACCAGGAGAGCGACCTGATCTTCCAGCTCGACCCGAGCGCCATCGTCGCCGCCCTCCGCCACAAGCGCCCCGCCCCGAACACGCGATGACGCTCGCGGCCGCGCTTCGCCGGCCCGACGCGATCGGACGAGATGCGCGGCTCTTCGCGCTGCTGGTGGTCCTCGATGGACTGATCCTGGTGCCGGTGACCGCTCTCGGCGGTCAGGCGCTGAACCTGTGGAACGCGACCGAGCTGCCAGGCGCCACCACCTGGTTGGTCACGACGCCGTTAACGGTGCCGTTCGCCGTCACGAGTCTGTGGGTCCAATCTCGGATCGCGCACGCGAAGCCGATCTCGTGGCCGCGAATCCTGCTGGCGCTGGTCTGCGCGTTCGCAATCGAGACCCTCTTCGCCGTCACGTTCCTGGCGCTGGGCACCGACCCCCTGGTCGGCATCCTCTTGCTCTTCCACCTGCTCGCGCACCCTCGCCCGTGGCGAGCGGTAGCGGCGTGACGGCAAGGAGGCGCCCATGGCTCGCGTGAACGCTGTCCAAGCGCGCAGGGCGTTCGCGCGCATCCTGAACCGGGCCGCTTTCGGTGGTGAGCGGACCGTGCTTACGCGG
>CAYMQR010000021.1:0-19845 GCA_964392195.1 uncultured bacterium
AACGACTTCCTTATGCAGTTCCAGGACGACATCCTCGCACGCGCCCTCGACCGACCGAAGTTCATCGAGACCATCGCGCTGCTCGCCGCCGCCCTGGCCGGGCTCGGCAGCGGCTTCTGGTCGTCGCCCGACGAGCTGGCGGGTGTCCGTGAGACGAACCGGCGTTTCGAGCCGACCATGGATCGCGCCGTCGCGTCCCGCCTCTACGCGGGCTGGCAGGCAGCGGTAGCTCGCGTGCGAAGCGCGAGCGCGCCGGGACCCGCCAAGGCGGCGCGGAGGTCGGCATCGGCGAAGACCTCGGCGAGCAAGCCGGCGCGGCGCACCAAGACGGCAACGAAGGCGCACACCACGTCCGCGAAGGCCAAGCGCTCGCCGGCCAAGCGCCGGCGCTGACTCGGGCGGCTCCACGGGTGTCGCGGCGCGGACCAGCTCAGAAGAGTCCCTTGAGCCAGTCCCAGGCGCTGTCGTCCCGCTCCTTGGGGGGCTTGCCGCTCCGCGGTGACTCCCCGTCACCCCTCGGCCGCGGCGCCGTGCCCGGCGAGGACGAGCCGACGCCGGGATCCCGCACCCGATCCAGCAACGTGGGATGCAGCGGGCACATGCCCGTCGGCCGGGTACCCGACGCGAATGGCAGCCGCTGCGTTCGCGGGCACGCGGCCGTGGCGAGCATCCCGGTCTCGGGGTCGATCTCCTCGAGCTCGATCCCTTCGGGTGCCATCAGCTCGTCCGGCGGCCACCACGAGGTGTGGCTGACGTAGTCGACCCAGATGGGGAGCGCGGCGCGCGCGCCCACCATCCCCACCGGTTGGTTGTTGTCCCGGCCGACCCACACCACCACGACACGGCCCGGCAGATAGCCGGCGAACCAGGCATCGCGGTAGTCGTCGGTGGTCCCGGTCTTACCAGCCGCCGGGCGATCGAGCCCCAGCGACCGCGAGGATGCGGCGGTGCCAGACTCCATCACCTCCTCGAGGGTCCACGTCACGAGGTAAGCGACCTCGGGGTCCATCACGCGCGTGGCATGGGGACGCGTCCGGGTGAGCACCGCGCCGGAGGCGTCCACCACCGCACGCACCGTGGTCGGTTCGCTGCGGAGGCCGCCCGAAGCGAGCACGCCGTACGCACGTGCCACCTCGAGCGGCGTCACGTCGGCCGCGCCGAGCGCGAGGGCCGGTACGGCCGGGAGCTTGCCGCCGAAGCCGGCGGAGACGAGCTCGTCGCGCAACGCGCTGGTGCCGATCTTCTGCCAGATCCGCACCGCCGGCGTGTTGAGCGACTGCGCGAGTGCCTCGTGGAGCGGCACCACGCCACGATAGCGGCCATCGTAGTTGGTGGGCTTCCAGACCTGGCGGTCGTAGCGCACCGCGATCTCGCGGTCCTCGACGGGCGTGGCGAGCGTGGGGTGGAAGTCCCCCTTTCCCTCGAGCGCCCGGGCGTAGAGGAACGGCTTGAACAGCGAGCCGGGCTGCCGGCGGCTCTTCACGGCGCGGTTGTACGGCGAGCTGCGGTAGTCGCGTCCGCCGACCATGGCGCGGATCGAGCCGGTGTCCGGATCGAGCTCCACGAGCGCGGCCTGCAGCCGCGACGGATCGCCCTCGGGGTGGTTCTCGTCGCGCTGCTTCTCGAGACGCTCGATACCCTCCGAGACCGCGCGCTCGGCCTCGTGCTGGAGCACCGGATCGAGGGTGCTCATCACGCGCAGCCCGCCGGCGGTCAGCGTCTTGGCGCTGTAACCCGACTCGAGTTCGTCACGCAGCATGTCGACGAAGTAGGGCGCGCCTTCGGGCGGGCCCGGCGCGTACGACTGGCTGAGCGGCTCGCGGTTGGCGCGCTCGGCCTGCTCGGGCGTGAGCCGGTGCGTGTCCACCATGCGCTTGAGCACCACGGCGCGGCGCTCGCGAGCGGCGTCGGGATGGCGGTAGGGATCGAACCGGCCAGGCGAGCGGATGATGCCGCCGAGCATCGCGCATTCGCCGGCCGAGAGGTCCTTGAGCGGCTTGCCGAAGTAGTAGCGGGCAGCCTCACCCACACCGTAGATGCCCATCGCGCCGCGCTGCCCGAGGTAGATCGCGTTCAGGTAGACGTCGAGGATCTCGTCCTTGTCGTAGAGCGCGTCGAGGACCAGCGCCATGCCGGCCTCGCGGACCTTGCGCTGGAGGGTGCGCTCCGGGGTCAGGAACAGGTTCTTCACGAGCTGCTGGGTGATGGTGCTGCCGCCCTCCTGGACCGATCCCGAGCGCAGGTTCGCCACCAGCGCCCGCGCGATGCCGATCGGATCGATCCCGGCGTGGTCGAGGAAGCGCGAATCCTCGGTGGCGAGGATCGCGTTCACGAGGTCGCGTGGCGTGTCACCCACGCGCACCAGCTCGCGCTCCTCCCACACCCTCTCGAAGAGGCCGCTCACGACCTCGGGCTCGATCACGTAGGGCGGCGTCACCTTGCGATCGGACGCCGAGACCTGCGTCACGCGTCCGTCTACCAGGTCGAGCACCACTCGATAGGCCGGCAGCTTGCGGTCGCCGCCGGTGAACGCACGCACTCCGACCTCGACGCGGTCCGGCTCGACGAAGTACTGGCCGGCGCCCACCGGCCTCGCCGCGACGCGCCGATAGCCCGCGTTCGAGAGGCGGTCGAGGATCTTGAAGCGGGTGACGTCGAGCCCACGCGCGAGGGCCGGCGGCTCGGCGTAGACGCGCGACGGCAGCCGGAATCGCTGCCCTTCAAAGCGCGCGATGATGTCCTGCGAGATCGACAGCGACCACGCCATCGCGAGCGCGGTGCCGTAGAGCACGGCGTAGGGCAACACGCGCCGCCACCACGCGCGGCGCCCCGAGCCGCGGCGCCAGACCTCGGTCTGCTCGGTCGCGGGCCGACGCCCGCGCGACGCCACCGGCGCGGTGCGGCGGGACGTCCCACCTTTCCGGGTTCTCGAAGCCACCAGCTCGACCCACGCCGGAGGAGCCGCCGGCGTGCGTGGCGCTCGGTCAGCGGGCGCCGCGCGAGGCCGCGCCGAGCTCCTTCAGCTTCTCACGCGCGGTGCGGGCCTCATCGCTCGACGGATACGAGTCGACGAGCTTCTGGAAGACCACGCGCGCGTCGCTGGTGTAGTTCAGGCTCGAGAAGCAAAGCCCCTGCTTGAGCAGCGCGGCGGGCACCTTGTCGCTTTTCGGGTAGGACTTGATGAGCTTGTCGTAGGCGACCAGCGCGTAGTCGAACTGGCGCTCGTTGTAGAAGGTCTCGCCGACCCAGTACTGGGCGTCGTCGGCGAGGTCCGGATCGGGCTTCCCGGCGAGGTAGGCGAGGAAGGCGTCTCGCGATTCCTTGTAGCGGCCGGACTGGAAGGCGTTGTAGCCGGTCTGGAACTGCTGCGACGGCGGCAGACCAGCGGGCGTCGTGGGCATCCCGGCCACCGGCGGCCGCGTGGGCGGGGTGGCTACGAGGGGAGGCGCGCCGACCGGCGTGGGCTGAGCTGGCGCGGTCGCCGCGAGACCGCCCGCACCAGTCGCGGGCGCGGCGCCGGCGCTGTCGGGCGGCTTCACGCCCAGGCGCGTCTCGAGCTCGATCACCCGGTTCCGCACCTCGAGGAGCTGCGCCATGACCTGCTCGTTGAAGTCGCTGCTGAGCTGGTCGTTGAGCCGCGACTGCGGGCGCGACTTCTCGTCGAGCTGGCCACGCATCGACCGCAGCTCGACCTTGAGGCGATCCGCATCCGCCGACAGATCGGCGTTGCGGGTGCGTAGATCCTGAAGCTCCCTCGCCTGGGCTTGCTTCTCGCCCTCGAGGCGATCGACCCGCATCAGCAAGGTGGTGTACTCGGCCTTGGTGACGCAGCCCCCCAGCGTCGCCAGCCCGAGCGCCGCGGCGCCGGCCGCGGCAATTCGTCGTCGACGAGCCACCACCGGGTGACTCGACCTCGTCGCCTGTGGATTCTTCATGGTTCGTCGAGGATAGACGCTGGGGTGCAGCGTGTCAGGTCGAGCGACGGCTCACTGGCCGCCGAGAACGCGGAACTGGGCGCGGCGGTTCCTGGAGTAGGCCGCCTCGTCGTGACCGGTCTCGGCGGGGAGCTCCTCGCCGTAGCTGATGGTCTCGATGCGCGACGAGCTGATGCCGAGCTGCACGAGGTAGTTCTTCACCGCGTCGGCGCGCTTCTGGCCGAGCGCCATGTTGTACTCGTTGGTGCCGCGCTCGTCGGTGTGGCCCTCGACCTCGACACGCAGCGACGGCGTCGACTTGAGCGTCTGGTAGTCCTCCTGGAGGGTTGTGCGAGCCTCCATCGAGAGGGTGGTCGAGTCGTAGTCGAAGAACACCCGCGCGAGTCCGGGCGGGTCGACCTGCCCGCGGGTCTCGCTCAGGTCGAGCGGCTGGGTCGAGGTGAGCGACGGCGCGCGCCCGTAGGTCCCGGTCTGCGGCGTCGAGGAGATGGGCGGCGCCGTGTCGATGGGCTGCTCCTCCGTCTTCTTCGAGCAGCCGCTCGAGGCCGCCAGCACCAGCGAGCCCACGCACACCAGACGCACCATCTTTTCGAGCGAACTCATCCCTGCATCTCCTCGACGACCATGTCGGGTCGTCTCGATCGCGGCGCGCGAGATCCGCCGTGGAGCTCAGGCGCGAAGCGATCCATACGTGTCGTTTTCGGCGGTTTTCCGGCGGGATCGCGAGAGATTCCCGCGGTGCCGGAAAACATGGATTGGAATATCGAAGAACCCCCACCCCGTCAACGCGACCGAGGCGGTCTTGACCGTTTCCTGACCGAACCCGCGGCGTCCGGCGCCGCGACGCCCGGCTCGACGAGGTCCGACACGCGCTCAGGGCGCCTGTTGCATCGGTCCCCATTCGGGCTGCAGATCGGTCCCGCGGCCATCGGTGAGCCGTACCGCCGTGCCACCCAGCGCCGGGATCAGGTAGAGGCTCGACGAGCCGCCGCCGCCCGAGCTGTAGACGAGCATGCGGCCGTCCGGCGACCAGCTCGGGTGCTCGTCGGAGCCGGGGCCGTTGCTCACCTTGCGCGGCGGGGCTGACCCGTCGGCCTTCATGACGTAGATGCGCCACGGGCCGGGGTTCGCCTCGAACGCGATCATCTGACCGTCCGGGGAGAACTTCGGCGAGCCGTGGTCCATCGACATCGAGGACACCTTGCGCTGTCCCGAGCCGTCCGAGTTCATCACGTATACCTGCGGCCGGCCCGCGCGATCCGAGATGAACACGATCTGCGAACCGTCGGGGGACCACGAGGGCGAGACGTCGAGGGCGTCACCCGACGTGAGCTTCACGAGGCCCGAGCCATCGACGCCGATGATGCAGATGTTGCCGTCCTTGCTGAAGGCGATGCGGCGCCCGTCCGGCGAGAACGATCCCCCGGTGTTCAGGCCGCCGGTCGCAACCAGCGACGGCCGCCCGGTCGCGGCGTCCTGCACCCACAGATCCGGCTTGTAGTTGCGATACGACGTGTAAAGGATCGAGCTCCCGCTCGGCGACCAGTCGGGCATCAGCGCGAGCTTGTCGTCGAAGGTGAGCCGGGCGAGGTTGCTGCCGTCCATGTCGACGACGTAGACGTCCTTTCGCCCGGCACGCCCACGTGACGACGAGAAGACGATCCGCGTCCCGAACGCGCCCATCTTGCCGGTCGTGACCTCGAGCACCCGGTTGGCGAAGTCGTGCACCGCCGCGCCGATCTGGTTGGAGGGCACCTGGTACTTGCGGCCCAGGAGCTGGCGGGCCTCCGGCACGTTATGGAGCCGGAACTCGATCGTGTAGCGGCCGCCCGCCATCTCGGCGGTGGTCTTGATGAGGTAGTTGGCGCCGAGGGTTCGCCAGGGCGCGAAGTCGATCTCGTTGTCCTGGACCGGCGCCGCCTGGGGATCCTCGGCATACGCGCCCTCGGCGATCCACTTGAAGTAGCCGGAGAGCTCGAGGTCACGAACCAGGACGTCGTGGCCCTTCTTGAGCGCAGCGTCGCCGGGTGCGAGGCCGGGACCGACCTTCCACGCGGCGTGCGCGAACGGCCACGCGCTCCGGGAGTCAACCCCGACGACTCCGATCAGTGGCACGTCCGCCCCACCGACCTGCGCGTGCGCGGTGCCGAAGGAGGCGAGCAGCACAGCGAGCACCAGCTGAGCGCGGCCGCTGCGGCGGCCGCTCGGAGCGGAAGGAACAGTCAATCGACGGCTGATCATCCGGCGGCGCCCTCCTCGGCGACGAAATCGATCGCGCCCTTGAACGAAGCATCGGTCCAGCACGCCGGCAATGGCCCGAACGGTGCGGCCTTCTTCACACCGGCGATCACCGAGTCATCGAACAGCCGGTTACCGCTCGAGGTCGCGATCGAACCGTTCACGAGCGCGCCGTCCTTGGCGATCTCGAGGAGGATCCTGGTGCTGAACCCGCGGAGCTGGTCGGGGTAGCTGACGCTGGCGCGGAGCTTCTTGATCACCTCGGCGCCGTACTGACTCAGGGCGGCTTGGCACGCATCCGTCGGCACCTTGCCCGTTCCCCCTTCGATGCCCCACGTCGCGCCGGTCTCGACCCCCGCCTTCTCGGCCTTCTTCGCGAGATCCCGGAGCCGGGCCTCCATCGACTCCTCGTCGGCCTTGGTGGGGCGCGCCGGCGGCGTGTCGGCTGGCTTCGGTTCGGCCTTCGCGACCTGTGCGGGCTTCGCGGGCTTGTCGGTCTTGTCCTTCGCGGTCGCCTCCGGCGGCTTCTTCTTGTCTGGCGGTTGCGGCTTGGGCGCGGGTTTCTCGGCCGGTTTCTGTTGAGGCTTCTTCTCAGGCGGCTTGAGCGCGGGCTTCTTCTCGGGTGGCTTCTGGTCCGGAATCGGAATCGCCGTGGGCGAAGGTGCTGGCGGCTTCACCGGCTCGGGAGGCTTGGGCGGTTCGGGTGGTGGTTTGGGAGCCTCGATGGGCTTGGCGGACGCCTCGGAGGGCGCCGACCTCGGCGGCGCCGCAGACTTCGGTGCGATCCCTTCGAGACCGTCGAGCTCGCTCGGCGAGACCAGCTTGCCCAGCAGCGGCGGCGGCGACAGGTCCATCGGGCTGGCGCGGTTGATCGCCATCGCCGCGATCGCCACGACGTGGAGGGCCACCGAGACCGCCAGCGCGACTCGGAGCCCGCGAGGGAAGCGCTCCCCCGCTGGACCCGATCGGGACGACATCAACGACGCTTCTCGCCTTTCCCGGCAGGGGGCGCCGCCGGAGACGCCGACGTGGCCATCGTCACCAATCCCACACCCGTGACACCCGCGCTCTGCAGCTCGGACATCAGGTTCACCACCTTGCCGTAGTCGACCCTCTCGTCGCCACGCAGGAAAACGTCCTTCTTGGGGTCGTTCTGGCGGGCGGTCTTCACGAACTCCACGAGCTCGCGGATGTCCTTCGGCTTCTCGTCCCGGAGGAGGTAGAGCGCACCCTTCTGATCGACGCTGATCACGATCGGGTCGCGCGCCTCGGTGGTCATCGGCTCGGCCGGCTTGGTCTCGGGCAGCGCGACCTTCACGCCCTGATTCAGATCGAGCATCGGCGCCGTCACCATGAAGATCACCAGCAGCACCAGCATCACGTCGACGAGTGGCGTGACGTTGATGTCGGCCATCTGCGCGCGTCCGCGCGTCGGGCTACGGCTGAGCTGGACGGACATGAGGGTTCATGCCTCGAGATGCGGTGCGGTGCCTCGTCCTCGACTGCCGATAGCGCACGACACGCCCGCCGGGTTCACTCCGACGCGAGCGCGTCGCGCAGCACCTGTCGCTGGGCGAGGTTCAGGAATTCGGTGCGAAACCCTTCCAGCTCGCCGGCGAGGTACCCGATCTGGTTGTGGAAGAGGTTGTAGAAGAGCACGGCGGGAATGGCCGCCGCGAGGCCCGCGGCGGTCGCGATCAAGGCCTCGGCGATGCCAGGCGCCACGGCCTGTACGGTCGAGGCCGCGCCCGCGCTGATGCCCTGGAACGCGCGAATGATGCCGAGCACCGTGCCGAACAGGCCGATGAACGGCGTCGCGCTGGCGGTGGTGGCGAGCAGACCGAGCCCACGCTCGAGCTTGCGGACCTGGAGGCTGATCGAGGCATCGAGCGCGCGCTCCACGGTGGTGAGACCCACGACCCTCACCGCCTCGACCAACGACTGCTTGGCGGAGGTCCCACCCAGGCTGCCCAGGGCCTTGAGCTCGCGGTAGCCGGCGCGGAACACCTCGGCCTCGAGGGCGTGCGTGAAGCGCGGCGCCTGGTCGTAGATGGAGCTCAAGGAGCGGGCTTCCCAGAACACCTTCACGAACTCGGCACCCTGCCGCTTGGCGGCGCGGATCTCCTTGTGTTTCCAGAAGATCACGGCCCAGCTCGCGATCGAGAACACCACCAGCGCGAGCATCACCAGCTTGGCGTCGAGCCCGGCGTGCCGAAGCAGGCTCAGCACGCCCTCGCCGGGCGCGGCGGCCGCGATCACGAAGGTCGATGAGTGCATGGAGGCGCGCTCGCCTCGGTCCGCCGTCGCAACGGACCCGAGGTCGCTGGGGTTCGAGGCTGTCGAGGGGTGGTCGGGGCCTTCTTCGGACTGGCCGGGCGACGGGCCGTCCCTGCCGCGAAAGCTGTCACCGACACCAGCGGATGGAGAGACGTCTCCACGGTGCGGCGTTCCCTGTGCTGTGCGCAGGATGATGCAAAGGCCAGCCTGCGTCAATCACGCCGAGCCCCCCGCCGCGCTCGGAACTCACACGATCCCGCGCGCTTGGGCCCGATGGCCGGGGATGTTGCCACCCACCTCGTGGACTCAATAGGGAGGGTCGCAGCGCGCACCGCCCCCTGCTCGGGGCCGACGGACATCGAGGAAATCGCCTCGCTCGGACGGTTGACGTGGCCCGAACCGTGGATAACATTCCTGGCACTCACCGGCTTAGAGTGCTAACAGAGGCCGGATCGTGGTCCGGCTCGCCCGGGCTCGCGGTCCGCAATCGAATCGCGGCGGGCCACGCGCGACCGTTGCGTGGTTCGGCAAAGCCTCAATCATCTTCGACACTTTCGACAGGGAGGAAGTAGGCATGGCTGCGAAGGACATCCAGTTTGGACACGACTCGCGTACCGCCGTGATGCGCGGCGTGACGGTGCTTGCGGAGGCGGTGAAGGCGACGCTCGGTCCTCGCGGACGCGAGGTCGTGATCGAGAAGTCGTGGGGCGCCCCGCTGGTCACCAAGGACGGCGTCACGGTGGCCAAGGAAGTCGAGGTCGACAACAAGTTCGAGAACCTGGGCGCGCAGCTCGTGAAGCAGGTCGCGAGCAAGACCAGCGACGACGCTGGTGACGGCACCACCACCGCAACGGTGCTGGCCGAGGCGATCTTCAAGGAGGGCCTCAAGATCGTCGCGGCGGGCGTCAACGCGATGGACGTGAAGCGCGGCATCGACAAGGCCGTCGAGGTCGCGGTCGCCGAGCTCCGCAAGCTCTCGAAGCCGACCAAGGACCCGAAGGAGATCGCGCAGGTCGGCGCCATCTCGGCCAACAACGACACCGAGATCGGGAAGATGATCTCGCGCGCCATGGAGAAGGTGGGCAAGGAAGGCGTGATCACGGTCGAGGAGGCGAAGGGCCTCGACACCACGCTCGACGTCGTCGAGGGCATGCAGTTCGACCGCGGCTACCTGTCGCCCTACTTCGTGACCAACGCCGACTCGATGGAGTGCGTCCTCGAGGACCCGTTCATCCTCTACAACGAGAAGAAGATCTCGAGCCTCAAGGACCTCCTGCCGCTGCTCGAGAAGGTCGCCCAGTCGGGCCGTCCCTTCCTGATCGTGGCCGAAGAGGTCGAGGGCGAGGCGCTCGCGACGCTGGTCGTGAACAAGATCCGTGGCACGCTCCGTATCGCGGCGGTGAAGGCGCCGGGCTTCGGTGACCGCCGCAAGGCGATGCTGCAGGACATGGCCATCCTCACCGGCGGCAAGGTCATCGCCGAGGAGCTCGGCATCAAGCTCGAGAGCGTCGGCATCGAGGACCTCGGCCGCGCCAAGAAGATCGTGATCGACAAGGACAACACCACGATCATCGAGGGTGCCGGCAAGGCCGCCGACATCGAGGGCCGCATCAAGCAGATCCGCGCGCAGGTCGAGGAGACCACCTCGGACTACGACCGCGAGAAGCTCCAGGAGCGCCTCGCGAAGCTGGTCGGCGGCGTGGCCGTGATCAACGTCGGTGCCGCGACCGAAGCCGAGATGAAGGAGAAGAAGGCCCGCGTCGAGGACGCGCTTCACGCGACCCGCGCGGCCGTCGAGGAAGGGATCGTGCCGGGCGGCGGCGTCGCGCTGATCCGCTCGATCGCGGTGCTCGAGAAGCTCAAGGTGTCGGGCCCCGAGCAGAAGCACGGTGTGGACATCGTGCGCCGCGCGCTCGAGGAGCCGCTCCGCAAGATCTCGGAGAACGCCGGCACCGACGGCTCGATCGCGGTGCAGAAGGTGAAGGACGGCGAGGGCGCGTTCGGCTTCAACGCCGCGAGCGAGAAGTACGAGGACCTGGTGAAGGCCGGCGTCATCGACCCGACCAAGGTCGTGCGAACCGCGCTGCAGAACGCCGCGAGCGTCAGCTCGCTGCTGCTCACCACCGAGGTCATGATCGCCGAGAAGCCGAAGGACGATAAGTCCGGCGGCGGCATGCCCGGCGGCGACTACGGCATGTGATCCACGCTTCCCCCGGGAAGTGAGAGAGGGCGGCCCGGGTGGGCCGCCCTCTCCTTTTGTGTCGTCGGGGCGGGCGACCGCGAGCCACGGCGGGTACATTCGAGGAGAACCCGTCCCCGGAGGTCGCCATGGCCGACGTCGCAGCCTTGCCGCAAGGTGGTTCGTTCCTGTGGGAAGAAGCCGGCAGCCGCCAGATCATGGCGCCCGAGCTCTTCACCGACGAGCAGCGCGAGTTCGCGCGCACCGCCCGGGAGTTCACCGAGAAGGAGATCCATCCCCGGCTCGCGTCGATCGAGGCGAAGGATCCGGGTGTGGTCCCGGACCTGCTGCGCAAGGCCGGCGAGCTCGGGCTGCTGATGGTCGACGTCCCCGAGGAGTTCGGCGGGATCGGCGCCTCCAAGGTCACGAGCATGCTGGTGGCCGAGCAGTTCGCCACCATCGGCTCGTTCGCGGTGTCCCTCGGAGCGCACACGGGGATCGGCACGCTGCCGATCGTCTATTACGGCACGCCCGAGCAGAAGGCCCGCTACCTGCCGGACCTCGCCACCGGCAACAAGCTCGCCGCGTACGCTCTCACCGAGGCCAACTCGGGCTCGGACGCGCTCGCGGCGCAAGCGCGCGCCGTCCTCTCTCCCGACGGCCGCTACTACCGGCTCGACGGAAGCAAGCAGTTCATCACCAACGCCGGCTTCGCCGATCTCTTCACGGTGTTCGCGAAGATCGACGGCGAGCGCTTCACCGCGTTCCTGGTCGAACGCCGCACGCGTGGAGTCAGCGTCGGCCCCGAAGAGCACAAGATGGGGATCCGCGGCTCGTCGACGTGCACGCTCAACCTCGACGACGTCCACGTGCCCGCAGAGAACGTCCTCGGCGCGATCGGCATGGGCCACAAGATCGCGTTCAACACCCTCAACATCGGGAGGCTGAAGCTCGGCGTCGCGACCCTCGGCGGCTCGAAGGACGCGCTCCGCAGTGCCACGCGTTATGCCCTCGATCGCAAGCAGTTCGGCAAGCCCATCGCGAGCTTCGGCCTGATCCGGGAGAAGCTCGCCGACATGGCGCTGCGGATCCTCGTCAACGAATCGCTCGGTTACCGCACCACCGGCATGATCGACGAGCACCTCGCTCTCGCCGAGAGCGACGACGACAAGGCGCGCGCGATCGAGGAGTTCTCGGTCGAGGCCTCGATCCTCAAGATCTACGGCTCCGAGGCCCTCGACTACGTCGCCGACGAGGCGGTGCAGATCCTCGGCGGCTACGGCTTCATCGAGGAATATCCAGTGGCGCGGATACTGCGCGACTCGCGGATCTTCCGGATCTTCGAAGGCACGAACGAGATCAATCGGCTGATCGTGCCGGGCACGCTCTTCCGCCGTGCGATGAAGGGTGAGCTGCCGCTCATGGACGTGACCGAGCGCATCAAGGCCGAGACCGCCGCGGGCCGCGTGCCGGCGGTCGGCGGCTCGCAGCACGACATCGCGCGCGGCATCGCGGAGCGGGCCAAATGGACGACGCTCTACGTCACCCGCGCGGCCATCGAGAAATACCTCGGCACCGTGGCCGAGGAGCAGGAGGTCCTGGGCGTGATCGCCGACCTCATCCAGGACTGCTTCGCGATCGACAGCCTGGTGGCGCGCAGCGCCGTGGTCCGCGATCACGGCAGCGACGCGGCGAAGGAATTCCTGTCGGCGGCGCTGGTCGCCTACGTGCCACCGGTGTGGAGCCGGGTCTTCCACACCGCGCGCCACCTGCTCATGGACATGCTCGACGGCGAGTCGCTGGCGGACAACCTCGAGGCGATCGCGCACCTCGCCCACGATCTGCCCTGCAAGGTCATGCGTGCTCGCCGCAAGATCGCCGACGCGGTGGTCGCGGCAGGAGGCTATCCGTTGTGAGCGGCACGGGGCCGATCAAAGCCCCAGCATCGCCTTCTTGAGGTCGGCGTCGACGGGCTTGGCGCCGAGCCAGATCTTGAGGAGCGCGACGTGGAAGTCCTCGCCGGGGATCGCGCCCATGACCTGGCCGTCGGCGGTCACCTGGGTTCCGGTCCCCGGCAGGTAGTCGAGGAAGATCTGCGAGCCCTTGGTCACGGTGGGCCGCGACGTGAGCATCCTGGTCAGGTCCGCGATCCTCGCCTCGAGCGGCGCCAGCTCGGCCGGCGAGAGGTTGGCGTCGAGCCCTTCCCTGAGCGCCCCGGCGAGCGACTTCGAGTCGAGGTCGCGCACCATGTGGATCAAGATCCGTTGCGCACCCGGATCGGCGAGCACCGCCGCCGCGTCGTGGGTGGGGTTCGCGACGTAGAGCCCGCCGACGTAGACCTTGATGACGATCTTGGTGCGGACGCCGGCTCCGTTGAGGGTGAGGTCGGTGGCGGCGGAGCCGATCTGGACGTGCTCCGGCACGTCGACCCCGACCACCTGCTTGGCGGGCGCGGTGGTCGCGACTGCGAGCGCCGCGGCAGCGAGGGACCACGAACGAGCACGGCTCGAGCGAATGGACATCGGACACCTCCCGGTTTCGCCGGCGGGAGGTCCTGGCCGAGCCTGCTCGTTCAACACCCGGCCACGACGCCGCGGGCGCTGCGTCCTCCGAGGGTAGCTCACCCGCGTGGCGGCCGGCGCCGTGGCACGCCGGCTTCTCGGCGGCGGCGCCGCCGTGGTATCGGTGCCCCGATGATCGCGGCGTCGGTCGCCCTGCGGCGGAAGGTCCGTTCGCGATGGAGATCGACTCCGGTGGTGCTCGTGTGTCTCGCCGCCGTGTCCTGCGGCTCCGATGAGGGTGCGGGGGCGTCGGGGGCTCCGCTCTACGCGGTGCTGAGCGCGATGCCGAGCGAGCTCGCGCCGAACCTCCTCGGAGCGGAGCTGGTCGAGACGGTGGCGATCGGGGCCGTCGACGTCCGGCTCGGCGAGCTCGGCGGCGCGCCGGTCGTGCTCGCGATGACCGGCATCGGCACCGCGAACGCCGCCGCGGTGACCGGCGCCATCCTCGACGAGCTCCCCGTGACCGGTGTCGTGGTGAGCGGTGTCGCGCACACCTCGCTCCGGATCGGCGACGTGAGCGTCGCCGAGCGCTGGGTGGCGCCGGACGGGGCGATGTTCCCGGCCGATCCGCGCTGGATCGCCGCGGCGCGCGAGCTCGCCGCGCAGCGGGACGCGGTCCGGCTGCCGCGCTGCAGCGCCGACCCGCCCGCCGCGCCCGAGGCGCCGATCTGCGTCGACCACGACCCGGCCATCGTGGTGGGCGGCACCGGGCACACCAGCGATCCGTTCGGCGGCGCGGCCTTCCCGTGCGTACCAGGGGGCGGCGGTGTGTTCGGCTGCGCGCCTCCAGCGCCGGAGGCCAGCGGGAGAACCGGGTCGGTCTCCCGGGCCACGGGTCCGTCGGCCGCGACGGTCGAGGTTCAGGACATGGAGACCGCCGTCATCGCGCGCGAGGCGGCCGCGAGGGGCCTACCGTTCATCGCCTTTCGCGCGACGTCGGACAGCGCCGCGGGCACGGTCGACTCCCTGGTCGAGTTCTTCCACTATTACGGCCTCGCCGCGGAGACGGCGGCCGCAGCCGCTCGCGCGTTCCTGGAGCGGACCCAGTGACCCGACCTCGAGGAGGACCCGTGCTGAAGGTTCCGGATTCGTCGATCTTGCCGGCCAAGCTCTTCCTCTCCGTGGTGTGGGCGTGGGCGCTCGTGTGCGTCGTCGCGCCCGGCTCGTTCCCGCACACGGTGAGCCTGATCGGCCGCTTCGCGTTCTGGGGGATGGCGGTCGCCCACGTCATCGAGCTGTTCGCGCTGTGGATGCCCTACGTGCAGCGCGCGCCCGGGTCGTTCGCCGGCCACGTCGTCCAGGTGGTGCTCTACGGGCTCTTCCACGGCAACCAGCTCCGCAGCGCCGAGGAGCGCGTCGCGGCCTCGCGCTGAGCTCAGTAGAAGCGCAGCGCGAGCTGCGCCTCGGGGGTGATGCTGAGGTCGAACGAGCTCTCGACGAAGTCGTATTCGAGCTCGAGCTTGAGCCGCAGACCGACGTCGCCCTCCATCCCCTCGAAGTACTTGGCGAAGCCGAGGGGACCGAACGGGCTGCGCAGCCGCACCGCGATGATCCGGTAGCCGGGCGCGGTCTGGCTGGTGCAGATCCCGTCGAGGTCACCCCCCGTGATGCCGCAGCGCAGCTCCTCCTCCACCTGCGGGAAGACGTGCAGGCTGGAGGTGGGACGGAAGGTCATTACCTCGGGCGAGTAGATCGCCGAGATCACCGCCTGGAGCCCCTTGGAGCGCGCGTCGTAGCCCACTCGCCCGAAGTGCTCCTGGAGCCGCGCGTGCAGCGTGAGGACGGGCGGGAACTCGAGCGGGTAGGGCCGTGGGTCGAGCAGGTCCTGCGCGGGCTGGCCGTCCCTCAGCGACTCCCGGTAGTAGAAGAGCTCCGCGGTCGCCAGCCAGCGGAACTCGTCGTCGTCGTCCTCGAGGAGCTGCTGGTACTCGTCACCGTCGCGATAGGTCGTCTTCATCGACACGCGCAGGCCGGCGCGCGAGGGACTCGCCTTGTCGGCGAACGCATGGCCGAGCTCGGTGTAGCTGCGGCCGTCGAGGTCGGCGTCGGCGGTGCCGCGCTGGTCGTTCTGCAGGTCGTCGTCCAGCAAGCTCTCCTGCACGTACGAGAGGAAGAACTGCTGCAGGTAGCGGTTGCCGGTGAGCGAATAGACCGGACCGAAGTCGATCATGTGGTAATCGGCGAGGCGGAACCGGACGTTCCCGGCGTACAGCTCGCGGCGGTGCGGACCGAGCTCGATCGGGTCGTCGATGTCGGCGAGGCTCGTGTCCGGAGCCTCTTTGAACTCGATCGGATGGGAGCCGTGGATGTCGACGGAGAGCCGCGTCCGCTCGTACTTCACGAACGACAGCCGGCTCAGCGTCCCGATCACGCCGAGCGCGTCGGTCACCACGCCGGTCGCGCGCGGATCGATGCGCTCGACGCCGACCGAGTACAGGTACGGGCTCTCGATGTACTGCAGGTAGCGCGGGTCGCCCGCCCTCGCCGGGCTCGCGATCAGGGCGGCGACGAGGGCGCCCAGCACGACCACGCCCGCGTGGCCGGGGGGCCGCGGGACGGGCGTGGCGAGCGCGGCGGAGAGCATGGGCGTCGAGATCGCCGGTCGGCGGGGGCCGCGACGACCAGCATGAACCAACCCGCGACGGCGCGAAACCGGCGGCGGCTGGCGAGGCGGCTGAATGGGACCACTCCGATCCGGAACGCCCTTGCGCGGAACGGGCTGGCGGGCACGGGGCGTTCGGCCCCTGCTCCGTCGCCGCCGAAACCGGTGGGACGCCGAGACGGGTCGCTACGAGTCGTGACGTTGCACGTGGACCGCCGCGGGTGCGCGCAGCCGCTCCTCGATCTGCCGCAGGTTGGCGGTCTGGCCCATCAGCACCAGCCGGTCGCCGGCCCCGATCCTCACCTCCGCGCGCGGATTGAAGACCATCTCGCCGCCCGGCTTCTTGATCGCGATCACGATGAGGCCGAGCTGGTCGCGCAGCCCCGATTGCTGGATCCCGAGGCCCTCGCAGAACCCGCCCGCGGGCACGGTCACCTCCTCGATCTGCAGCTCGATCGATCGGTAGTGGGTGGCGAGATCGATCACGTCGAGCACCGCGGGGCGGAGCAGCGCGTGCGCCATGCGGTGGCCGCCGATCGTGTACGGAGAGACGACGCGCGACGCGCCGGCGTGGAGCAGCTTGCGCTCGCTGCGCTCGTCCTCCGCGCGCGCGACGATCAGCAGCTCGGGGCCGAGCTCGCGCGCGGTGAGCACCACGTAGACGTTGTCGGCGTCCTTCGAGAGCGCCGCGACCAACCCCCGCGCGCGCGCGATGCCGGCGTCGACCAGCACCTGGTCCTCGGT
Organism: uncultured bacterium; assembly: GCA_964392195.1. Classification (GTDB taxonomy): domain Bacteria; phylum JADJOY01; class JADJOY01; order JADJOY01; family JADJOY01; genus JADJOY01. The sequence continues at coordinate 16,537 of CAYMQR010000021.1, forward strand.
CGCGTCTCCGGCGAGGAACGCATAGTGCTCCGCCTCCAGCTCACGCAGCATCTCGGGGTCCTTCTCGATCACGACGAACGGCACCGGCTTGGCCTCGAGCTCCTTGCAGACGATCCGGCCCATCCGCCCGAAACCGCAGACGATGTAGTGATCCGACATGTGAGCGATCTGCCGTTGCACCTTGCGCCTCCCGAGGGCTTGCTGGACGGAGCCCTCGATGAGCTCCCGCGCCACCAGCGTGGCGCTGTAGAAGACGATGCCGAGTCCCGTGAAGAGCAGCACGATCGTGAAGGCTTGCCCCGCCGGACCGAGCGGTTCGACCTCGCGGAACCCGACCGTGGTGAGCGTGATCACGGTCATGTAGAGCGCGTCCATGGGCCGCATGTGCGAGATCCCCATGTAGCCGAGCGTGCCCACCAGGGTGAGCGCGAGCAGCGCGAAGAATGCCTGGCGGAGCGGCTGGACGGTCGACATGCGAGCGGTCGCGGCCCGGCCGCGGCACTCTCTCCTACGTGGATTCGCCGGGGCGGGGAAGGGGGGCACGAAGGGCGCGGCGGGGCTCGTGGCGCCCGGGCGCTTCACCGAGCGTCCGTGACGTCTCGGGGCGAGCTCGGCCCCGGAAGCTCAGCCGCGTTCGCCGGCCGGCAGCCATGGCTCGCTCGCCGCGTGGTGCTTGAGCTTCACCGGCCGTGCCGTGCGACCGAACCCGACCTCGGGCGGTAGCAGGCGCTCGCGCGTGAGCTGGGCCGCGAGCGCATCGAAGCGCGTGCCACCGACCAGCCTGCGCCGCACCAGGTCGAGGAGGCTGGCGAGGAGGTCGAGGTCGGTGCGGCCCGCCTCCCGCATGGCGCTCGCGACCCGGATCACGCCCGAGGGGGCGATCTTGCCGTGCGCCTCGAGCAGCACCGCGGGCTGGAGGGAGTCGCGCACCGGCACGACCGTGGGGCCGAACGGCGCGAAGCGCTCGGGATCCGAGCCGTACGCGAGGTGGATGAAGATCCGCTGCACCGAGCGCGCGACCGGGACGCGGTCCGCGAAGCTCACGATCCACTCGGCGAGCTGATACTCGGTGCGGTGGCGCTGCAGGATGCGCAGCAGCTCCGCGCCGCGGATCCGTCCCGCGACCACGTCCGCGTACAGGGCGTAGATTAGGGCGTCGCTCTCGACGTCGTCGCCGAAGAGCGTCTCGTGAGCGCCGGCCGGGAAGTCGAGGCGGTGCAGCAGCAAGCCCACGAGCTTGTACGCGAGCTGCGCCTTGAGGGCGCGTAGTCCGCCGCGGCGCACGTTCTGGACGGGGTCCTTGAGCGTGAGGCCGTCGAACTCGACGCCGTCGAGCAGCATCTTGCGCTCGAGCACGGCCCTGAGCTTGGGTGGGCTCGCCGAGATGAAGTAGAGCGGCGCCTCGATGGGCTGCTTCCCCGGCCCGCGGCGGAGCTCCTTGAGCAGCTGAGCGGTGCCGGGGAACGCGCGTTTGTCGATCGCGCCCTCGAACGGGATCCGCATCAACCCCTTGAGGGAGTCGAACTGGGTGTCGAGATACGTCTTGTCGACGTCCCAGACGTAGACGTCACCGCGGAAGCTGGGCGGGAGCTGGCGGTGGTTGACCCGGTCGATGCCGAGCTCCGCGAGCGACGGGCCGTCCTCACGCGATCGGGTGGGCATTCGCCTCCATCGTCGGCGGCCGCGTCATCAGGCTCTCGAGCACGTCGCCGGTGGCGGCACCCCGGTAGAGCACGTGGTACACGCCACGCGAGAGCGGCGCATCGACCGGCGTGCGCTCCAGCAGGGTGTTGAGGGCCTCGGCCGTCGGCACGCCCTCGGCGAAGTGTCCGACCTCGCGGATCGCGGCGTCGAGCTTGCGGCCCTGCGCGATCAGCTCGCCGACCGCGAAGTTGGCGCTCTGCCGGCTCATGCCCGAGCCGATGAGGTCGCCGATCCCCGCGATGCCGTTGAAGGTGGCCGCCTCGGCGCCCAGACGGACGCCGATGCGGATCATCTCGGCCAGCCCGCGGGTCACGATGAGCGAGCGCGTGTTCTGCCCGAGCCCCATGCCGGCCACGAAGCCCATCGCCAGCGACAGCACGTTCTTCACCGCCGCGCCCATCTCGACCCCGACCACGTCGGTCGAGCCGTAGACCCGGAAGAACGGCCGCACGAAGAAGTGCTGCGCGGCCTCGATCACCTCGGGATATCGGGACGCGATCACCGCGGCGCTCGGTTGCTGGGCGAGCACCTCGGGGGCGAGGTTCGGTCCGGACAGCACGCCGAAGCGCTTGCAGCACGTCTCGTCCCGGATGATCTCGGTCATCCGCGCGGCGGTCCCGCGCTCCAGCCCCTTGGTGGTGTGGATCATCAGGTGATCGGCGCGCACGTGCGGGCCGAGCGCCGTGAGCACCTCGCGGGTCGCCGTGGAGGGGACCGCGAGCACCACCGTGTGGGCGGCCGCAGCGAGCTCGGCGAGATCGCCGGTGGCGCGGATCGCGCGGTCCAGGCGGGTCCGGGGCAGCGAGCGCGTGTTGGTGTGCTTGGTGCGGATCTCGCGCACCACGGCCGCGTCGACGTCCCAGACGATGGTGCCGTGACCGGCGCCCGCCACGTGCGCCGCGAGCGTGGTGCCCCACGAGCCGGCTCCCACGATGCCCACCGTCTCCGCCGCGGGGCGCGTCTCGATCCTGGTGCGTGCTCTCGTCGCCATGCTCAGAGTCCGTAGGGGAGGGTGCGGTTCGAGTAGTAGAGGAGCAAGCCCGGATCGGTGGGAAAGACCCGGTCGCCGCGGCGCGTGGCGGCGGGCGTCGTGTGGTAGACGCCGAACAGCTTGAGCCCCTCGCTGACCACCGCCTGCGCGTCCCAGCCGAGCCGCTCCTCGCCGTAGCGGACCTTCTCCTCCTTCACCAGCTTCTTGAGCTTGCCGAGCAGTCGGTCGGTGCGGGTGTGCACGTCGATGAGCGGGAACCCCTCGCTCTGCAGCGCGCTCTCGCGCAGCAGCCGGTAGAGATCGAGCTTGGGGTGGCGCTCCCTGCACATCTGGAAGAGCACCGTCGCGAGGAGGTGGGTCGCGAGCAGCGTGTTGTCCCTGGCGAAGGTCCGCATGACCGCGTCGCCGAGCTCACGCGTGTACTCGGCGTCGCGTGCCTCGTCGTATCGAACCTCGCCGTTCGACATCACGTAGCCCGTGATGTCGATCGGCCGCCCTCGGTGGTCGACGCTGGTGCCGTCCGGGAGGACGCGGTTGCCGAACGGGTCGAGCGGCTCCGAGAACGTCACGTAGATCCGCGAGTCGAGGCTGATGAGGCTGCGGAGGAAGTTGAG
>CAYMQR010000022.1:0-3762 GCA_964392195.1 uncultured bacterium
CCGCGAGCTCAAGCACGCCGGTCTCGAGTGGGTGTACCTGCAGTGGGACAGCCTGCACGAGCCCACCCTCGAGAGGCTGCGCGCGCGCAAGATGCTCGACGTGCGCCGCCGCGCCCTCGAGAACTGCATCCGCTTCGGCTTCAAGGTGCTGCTCGCGTGCATGATCGAGAAGGACGAGAACGACGACCAGATCGGCGAGCTGCTCGCGTTCGCGCGCGCCACACCGCAGGTCTCGACGATCTCGCTCTTGCCGTCGTCGCGCCAGGGTCGCAACGAATTGACCGACGATCCGGCCAAGATCGGCGTGGTCGACGTGATCGAGCGCATCGAGCGCGAGACCGCGGGCCAGATCGCCAAGCGCGACTTCCTGTGGTTCCTGCGCGCGCTGCGGGTCGTGCACCGGCTCACCGGCAACCCCGACTACAAGCCGCGCTCCTGCCTGCTGCACCTCGCCTACTACCACGACGGCGCGGCGCTGGTGCCGCTCAACCGGCTGCTCAACCCGCTGACCTTGCTGCGCCACTGGCGCGCGGTGCCACGGCTCTGGCCGCTGGTCAGGAACCTCGGCCGCATCGACCGCACGCCCTACCTGCCGTACCTCTCGTTCGTGGTGGTCGAGGCGCTCCTCGATCGCCAGACCATGGACTTCCGCGAAGCGTCCAACTGCGACAAGGCCTACCTCACCGAAGAGGGTTACTCGCTCCTCTGCAGCTACAATGCGCTCGAGCGCGGGGTCGCCGATCCCGTGCTGCCCACCTGAGACTTCATGCGCGTCGTCTTCGTCTATCCGGCCTTCGAGAACCTCGGCATCGAGTACCTCTCGGCCATGGCGCGGGGCGCCGGCCACCACACCGCGCTCGCGTTCGATCCCTGCCTGTTCGACGACCAGTTCACCGACCTGCCGCTGATCGCGCCGCTCTTCGATCGCGGCGAGCAGGTCGTGCAGCAGGTCGTCGACCTGAAGCCGGACGTCGTGTGCTTCTCGCTGGTGAGCGACCGCTACTGGTGGTTCCAGAATCGCGCCGCCAAGGTGAAGCGGCGGCTGCCCGGCGTGCCGATCGTGGCGGGCGGCATCCACGTCACCAGCGTCCCCGAGGTGGTGCTGGCGCAGCCGTTCTGCGACTTCGTGGTGACGGGCGAGGGCGAGGAGGCCTTCGTCGAGCTCCTCGACTGCCTCGAGCACGACCGCGACTACGCGCGCGTCCGCAACCTGGGCTACGAGCGCGACGGCACCGCGCACTTCAACCCCAAGCGCCCGCTGATCGACGACCTCGACGTGCTGCCCTTCCCGGACAAGGACCTCTACCGCGACACGTCCGTCTCGAGCCGCGACCTCTACACGGTCATGGCGTCACGCGGTTGTCCGCTGCGCTGCACGTTCTGCAACAACAACGTCTACCACCGCGAGTACAAGGGGCAGAGCTGGAGCCGCACCCGCAGCGTCGACAGCGTGATGGCCGAGCTCCGCCACGCGATCGCCCGCTACCAGCCGGTCGAGATCAACTTCTACGACGAGATCTTCGCGCTCAAGGACTCGTGGCTCGAGGAGTTCACGCACCGCTACAAGCGCGAGATCGCGCTGCCCTTCATGGCGTGCCTCTACCCGGGCTTCCTGCAGGAGCACCGCATCGCGATGCTCGCCGAGGCGGGCTGCGTGAAGGTGGACATCGGCGTCCAGGCGGTGAACGAGGAGATGCGCCGCGAGATCATGCTGCGCAAGGACACCAACGAGGAGATCGCGCGCGGCATCCGGTCGCTCAAGCACCACGGCATCACCGTGGCGGCCGAGAACATCGTCTCGACGCCCGGCGAGCGCGAGAACCACCTCGTGGAGATGGCGCGCTTCTACAACGAGCTGCGCCCCGACATCCTCAAGTTCTACTGGCTCAAGTACTACCCGAAGACCGAGATGGTGGACGTGGCGCACCGCCTCGGCCACATCGACGACGACACCCGCGACCGCTTCCACCGCGGCGAGGGCGGCAAGTCGATCGCCACCGGCGGCAGCTTGCCGAGCGCCGATGCGCGCAAGTTCTACACGCTGTTCGTGCTGCTGCCGTTCCTGAGCCAGCGCACCGTCACCACGATCCTCGACAAGCGCCTCTACCGGTTCCTGCCCAACCTGTGGTTCCCGCGGGTCTCGTACCTGATCCTGCGCTGGCTCAACCGCAAGAAGGACCACCGCTCCGAGGCGATCCTGCACCGCTACACCAAGCACTACCGCCACTACGTGCGGGAGTGGCTCGGCGAGCGGTTCCTCGGCCCGCTGCGCCGCCGCGCCCCGCTGCCGGCCTGAACGCCCGCGCCAGAGGCGCGCCGCGAGCGTAGCGAGGCGACTCGGGGGTGGGGCCCCGCGCGGGGCGGCGCCGAGGGACCACGGCGCCGCAGGCGCCTGCCCTCCAGCGGGCGGGGGTCTGGAGCCCGCGTGCGCTTCGCGCACGCTCCCCGAGGAAACGTCGGCAGGCGGCACACCGACTCGCGGACGCGAGTCGGTGTGCCGCCTGCTAAGATCGTGGTTTGCACCGACCGAGGAGGGAAGCCTTGGAGCTACGAATCGACGACGCCGGCACGATGTTCAACGAGCTCGAACTCGGCATGTCGCACACCGGCCGCAACAACCTCGCCGAGACCCCGCTGCTCAAGGTGGTCGGCGACCTGCGCTGGCTGCACATGGCGCGGCTCACGGGGGTCGACAGCCGCGACGTCAAGGACGATCAGCTCAACCGGCTCTACGCGACGTTCTTCTACGTGGACGTGGTCTTCCCGGAGCGCACGCCGATGGCGCACTTCGGCGAGAACGACCGCTTCACGCTGGTAAACACCATCCAGAGCGTCGAGAACAACTCGATGCTCGACGGCTACCACTTCCTCTACCCGGCGGAGTGGCCGGACGAGAAGAAGGTCGCGCTGCCCGACGGCGCCGCCGCGGTGAAGCTCGGCATCCCGTACGTGCGCACCTCGAACACCTTCGTGCTCATGTTCCAGGGCGCGAGCTGGCTCAAGAAGGGCGTTCCGGCACACCCGGGCATGGCGAAGCTGCCGCGCGCGAAGGAGTTCTTCGACTCCTACACGCTCATGATGAACGCCCACGAGAACGGGCGCTTCAAGGTGCCCCCCAAGACCATGAGCCCGCTCAACGACGAGCGCATGCACACCACCTACCAGCCGCTGCCGGACCGCGACCTCAACGGCGTGGGGCTGCTCTACTTCGCCAACTACCCCACGATCCTCGACCTCGCCGAGCGCGAGCTGCTCTCCACCAAGACCCGCATCCGGTTCGACCACCACCTCCTCGACCTCCGCACGGTGGTGCGTCGCCAGAGCGCCTACCTCTCGAACGTCACGCCCGACGACTCGGTGGACGTGTATCTCGACGCGTGGATCGAGAACCCGTGGCTGCGCGTGGCGCGCGGACCGTCCAACCCGATCCGTCTGTTCCTCAACTTCGAGATGTACCGCCGCTCCGATCGCCGCAAGATGATGGTGTCGACGGTCGAGAAGGTGATCTTCGGCAAGTCCCTCGAGGACGCCGGGCTGATGGACGAGCTCAAGCGCCTGGCGTAACGGCGGAGCGGGCGGCGCCGGGCGCGGCCCGCGGAGGCCCCGCGGGGGGACGGGTGGCGGATGGACGAGCGTGGCCACGTCTTCCTGATCCCGGGCTTCTTCGGCTTCACGAGCTTCGGCGAGCTCTCGTACTTCGCGCACGTGCGCCGGCGCGCGGCTCGCGGTCCACGACGTCGCCGTTCCCCCCACCGCCTCGAT
>CAYMQR010000022.1:3862-19718 GCA_964392195.1 uncultured bacterium
GCGCCGGCGCGCGGCTCGCGGTCCACGACGTCGCCGTTCCCCCCACCGCCTCGATCCGCGCCCGCGCGCGGACGCTGTACGGCGCGATCCGCGAGGCCGCGGGTGGCACCGGCCCGATCCACCTGATCGGTCACTCCACCGGCGGCCTCGACGCGCGTCTGCTGGTGAGCCCCGGGGTGTCGCTCGGTGATGGTGGCGAGGCCATCGAGCCCGGCGAGCTCGACGCGGTCGCGGCGCGGGTGCGCACCGTCCTCACCGTGGCCACGCCTCATCGTGGCACCCCGGCGGCGAGCTTCTTCCGAACGATCTTCGGCCGGCAGCTGCTGAGCGCGCTCTCGCTCGCGACGATCGTCGTGCTGAGCGCTGGGCCGCTGCCGGTCGCGGCGCTCGCGACGTTGGCGCGGATCGCGCGGCGGGTCGACCGCGAGCTCGGGCTCGCGGGAGGCCTGCTGCACGCCCTCGAGGAGCAGGTGCTGCGCGACTTCACCCCCGAGCGGCGCCGCGAGCTCGTCGCGTTCCTCGAGCAGGTCGGCGCCGAGAGCGCGCTCGTCACGCAGCTCGCGCCGGAGGGAATCGATCTGCTGAACGCGGGGATCGGCGAGCGGGAGGGAGTACGCTACGGCTCGATCGTGTGCTGCGCGCGCCGGCCCGGGCTCGGTGCGCTGGTACGCGTGGGGCCGAGCCCGACGGCGCTCGCCTCGCACGCCGTGTTCGCGGCGCTCCACCGCATCGCGGGCCGCGCCGAGGGGCTCTCGCCCGCGCTCTTCGAGCCGGCGCAGCTCGCCGCGTTACGGGTCGGGTTCGGTGCCGTCCCCAGCGCCAGCGACAACGACGGGGTCGTTCCGACGCTGTCGCAGCCGTGGGGGCGGGTGGTCGCCGCGGTGTGGGCCGACCACCTCGACGTGCTCGGGCACTTCGACGGCGAGCGGCTCGTGCCGCGGCACCACGATTGGCTGTCGAGCGGCACCCGCTTCGGCCCGCGCTCGTTCGACGAGACCTGGCGCCGCGCCTTCGCGTTCCTGGCGAGCTGAATCGCGCCGTCGAGCGCCGGGTCGGTGACGGAGCACCGACGCTCCACATGCAGGCTGGAGCGCGGCCGCTCCGTCGGCCGCCGGGGATCGAGCGCGGTCCCGGAGAAGGAACGGGCCGGAGACCCCGAGGTCTCCGGCCCGTCGTGCGTCGAGGTTGACGCGGCTTCGTCAGCCGTTCCGGCGCTTGCGCCAGCCGAGGGCGAGCAGCGCCGCCGGGGCGAGGAGCAGACCGACGTCCATCGTGCCGAGGCCGCGGCCGCCACGGCCGATCGTGCCGCGGCAGCCGCCGCTGCCGTTGCACAGGTCGTCGACGGCAGCCGGCGCCTGCACCAGGCCGTAGCCGAACAGATCGTCGCGGCCAGCGTCGCCGAGGTCCTGCGCCGTCGAGGTCAGCGCGCTGCGCACCGCACTCGGTGTGGCCTTGGTGCCACCGCACGAGTAGAGCAGCGCCGCCACGCCGGCGACGTGCGGCGTGGCCATCGAGGTGCCGCTGAAGTACGCGTAGTCGCTGGCGTTGACCGCGACCGCGCCGGAGGCCCCGTCACCCTGCGCCTGGACCGCGTCGCCGTCCTCCTGCGACAGCGACACCACCACCAGCGGCGTGGTGCCGCCGATCGTGGCGTTGAAGTTGCCGGAGACGTTGTTCGAGATGATCACGCCCGCCGCGCCCAGCGAGGTCGCGTAGGCGACCTTGTCCGCGAACGAGGTCGTGCCGCGGCGGATGTGCGCGATGTTGCCCGCCACGCCAGCCGGGCAGGTGTTGCCGGCGGTGCCGTCGCCGATGCCGCAGTAGTAGACGAGCCCGGGGACCGCGCCCACCGCGGTGCCGTCGATCGGGTTCGCCAGGTAGTTGCTGGTGCCGACGCTCGCACCCGCGATTCGGCCGGTGCCGAGCGGCACCGTCGAGAGCACGTCCACGCCGGGACCCGAGATGTCGATCGTCGGGCCGTACTGCGAGAAGCTCGCGTGCGCGAGCGTCGCGTCGACCGCCGCCACCGAGATCGCGTTCGGGTACGCCGCCGGGTAGCTCTTGCTGTCGTCGCCGGCGTTGCCGGACGCCGCGATGACGGTGACGCCCGCGGCCACCGCCGCGTCCACCGACGCCTTGAGGACCGCCGACGGCAGAGGACCGCCGAGGCTCATGCTGATGACGTTGGCGCCGTTCGCCACCGCCCAGTCGATACCGGCCGCGATCCCGCTGGTGGGGCCGCTGCCGGCGTTCGAGAGCACCTTGGCGATCATGAGGTCGGCCTCGGGGGCGACGCCCACGACGCCTTCCTCGTTGTCGAGCGCGGCGACCGTGCCCGAGGTGTGCGTGCCGTGGCCGTTGCCGTCCGTGACGTCCTCACCCGCGATGAACGAGGTGGTGAGGATCACGATTCCGTGGTCCGGGTGGTCGAGGTCGATGCCGGTGTCGAGCACCGCCACCTTGGCGCCCGCGCCCTTGGTGGTCGCCCACGCGGCCGGCGCGCCCACCAGGTTGATGCCGTAGGGAGTCTGCTGCGTGCCGCCGCCCATCGCGTAGTAGAGCTGGTCCTCCTCGACCGAGACGAGGCCCGACGCGCGTCCCTGGAGCGCCTTCGCTTCGTCGGCGCTGAGCTCGGCCGCGAACGCCGGGACGAGCTTGTAGTCGCGCTTGAGCTTCGCGCCGACCTGACCCGCGAGCGCCTGCTTGTGGGCCGCGTTGTCGAACAGGAACAGATAGGTCTTCGAGGCCGAGGCGGCCTGTGACGCGCCGGCAGCGGCCAGCGACAGGGCGAGCGCTACCCCTAGCGCCAGCCCGCGTTCCTTGCGATGCACCATGACGGAACTCCTCCCCAGGGATCCGCGCCACCACCCCGGTGGACGCGTGTTCGTGACGTCGTGACGTGGAGCGCGGCGGCCCGGCTCGTGGGGGCCGGGCTCGAGTCGCGCTCGCTCGTTGTGCGGTACCTCTCGATGATACGGACGCGCCGCGTCATCGCGCAACCGACGCTCCCGCCCGAGGCGAGGCCGGGGCGGGGTGGCGGGCGAAGGCCCGCGCTCCGGCGCCGATCGTCGACGGAGCGGGCGCCTTCCGCGCATGCTTGCGGCTTCCCACCTGCCCGGCGCGGCCGACCCCACCCGCCGGAGCGCATCCGAGGATCCGTACGACCATGATCACCACCAGCGACTTCAAGCGCGGTGTCCGCATCCAGCTCGACGGCGAGCCGTTCGTGATCACCGACGTCCACGTCCAGCCGCCGTCGGCGCGCGGCGCGAGCTCGCTCACCAAGGTCAAGGTGCGCAACCTCCGCACCGGGCTCACCGCCGACAAGACCTTCCGCGGCGGCGACAAGGTCGAGGAGCCCAACGTGGAGCTGCGCCCGGTCCAGTTCCTCTACCAGGACCGCGACGGCTACCACTTCATGGACACCCAGTCCTACGACCAGTTCGCGCTGACCGCCGAGGACCTCGGCGACGCGACCGGCTACCTGACCGACGGGCTCGCCGAGATCCGCTCGGTGCTCTTCAACGACGCGGTGATCTCGATCGAGCTGCCCAACACCGTCGAGCTGGAGATCGTCGAGACCGCGCCGGTCGTGAAGGGCGCGAGCGCGCAGGCGCAGACCAAGCCGGCCAAGCTCTCGACCGGGCTGGTGGTGCAGGTGCCGTCGTACCTGGAGAGCGGCGAGGTGGTGAAGGTCGACACCCGCGAGGCGCGCTACGTGTCGCGCGGGAAGAAGGAATGAGACGCGCGGCGCGCGAGCCGCGCTCGTGGTGGATCGGCGCCGTGTTGCTGGCGCTGGTGCTGGCCGCGCCATCTCGGGCACGCGCGGCGGACGGGGCACCGTCCGCTGCCGCGGGCTCCGAGCCTGCGACGGTCACGATCGTCCATCTCAACGACATCTACGAGATCTCGCCGGTCGAGGGCGGCAAGTTCGGCGGGCTCGCGCGGGTGGCGACGGTGATCGAGCGGCTGCGCGCGGGCGGCGCGCCGGTGATCACGACGCTCGCCGGCGACTACCTCTCGCCGTCCGCGCTCGGCACCGCGCGCATCGCCGGCGAACGCATCGCCGGACGCCAGATGGTCGACGTGCTCAACCACGTCGGCCTCGACTGGGCGACCCTCGGCAACCACGAGTTCGACGTGTCGGAGGCCGCGTTCCGCGCGCGCCTCGCCGAGTCGAAGTTCCACCTGGTCTCGACCAACGTCACGGACGCGAAGGGTGAGCCTTTCCCGGGGGTGCCCACCTCGGCGATCGTGCCCGTGGAGGCCGGGGGGCGGACGGTGAAGCTCGGGCTGATCGGCGTGACGATCGACGCCAACAAGCCCGACTGGGTGCGCTACCGCGACCCGATCGCCACCGCGCGCGCCGAGGTCGTCAAGCTGCGCCCGCAGGTGGACGCGGTGATCGCGCTCACCCACCTGAGCCTCGCGCAGGACGCGGACTTCGTGACGCTGGTGCCGGACGTGGACCTGGTGCTCGGCGGTCACGAGCACGAGAACTGGATGCTCGAGCGTGGCCCGCGCATGGTGCCGATCATCAAGGCGGACGCCAACGTGCGCAGCCTCGCGGTGGTCAGACTGCGCTTCGGCGCGGCGGGGACGCGGCCCGAGATCACCTCGAAGCTCACGGTCGTCGACGACACCATCCCGTCGGCGCCGGCGGTGGACGCGGTGGTGAAGAAGTGGACCGCGGCCGCGTTCGAGGCGTTCCGCCGCGACGGCTTCTCGCCGGAGAGCGTGGTCGCGGTGACGAGCGAGCCGCTCGACGGCCGCGAGTCCGCGGTGCGCAACCGCCCCGGGCGGCTCACCGAGATCCTCGCCACCGCGATCGCCCGCGAGGGGAAGGACGTGGACGTGGCGCTCATGAACGGGGGCTCGGTGCGGATCGACGACGTGGTGCCGGCCGGCCCGATCACCGAGTACGACGTGATCCGGATCCTGCCGTTCGGCGGCAAGATCGCGAAGGCGAGCTTCGACGGCGCGCTGCTGGCGAAGGTGCTCGAGACGGGCGAGAACAACGCCGGGCTCGGCGGCTACCTGCACACCTGGGGCGTCGGCCACGACGAGCGCGGCTGGCTCGTGGGCGGCAAGCCGATCGATCCCGCGGCGCGCTACCGCGTGGCGCTGCCGGCCTTCCTGCTCACCGGCGCCGAGGTCAACCTCGGCTACCTGAAGCGCGATAACCCCGGCGTCCACGACGTCGAGGAGCTGCGCGACATCCGCCTCGCCGCCATCGACGAGCTCCGCGCGACCTACCCCAGGTAGGGTCCCGGCTCGGAGGGCGCGCCTCTGGCGCGCCGGCGATACGCGCTGGTCGCCCGCCTCGCGTCCGCCGCGGATCCCTGTACGACCCGATCGATCCAACCGGACCGTAGCGGCGGGCGCAAGCCCGCCGGGACACCCCGGCGACCTCGCGGTCGCCGCTACGAGCTGCATCGAGCGGCCCCGGGCCCGGGGAGGGCCGACGCCCTCCCCTACGCTCCCGCGAACGGCAACGGCTCTTACTTGGACTTACCTGGCATCACACTGCCGACCGCGCTCTCGACCGCCTCGGTCGCCTTGTGCAGCAGGCCCTTCGCCTGATCCACGACCGAGGACACCGACTTCTCCGCGCTGCTCTGCGCCTTCGCCACCATCGTCTCGGCCTGCTTGGTGGTGGCCGCGGCCTGCTTCTTCACCGCCGCCACGGTCTTCTGGATCCGTCTCTCGGTCTTGCCGACCTGGCGCTCGACCTTGCCCACGGCCTTCTTGACCGCGGCGCGTGCCTTCGCCGGCGCCTTCTTCGCGACCTTGCGCGCCGCGCGCTTCGCCTTGGCGACCTCGGCCTTGGCCGCCTGGATCTTGCGCTTCGCCGCGCTCTGCGTGCGGGCCGGCGCCTTCTTCGCGGCCCTGGACACGGCGGCCTTCGCCTTCGTCGCCCGGGCCTTTGCGGCCGTGACCTTGCCCTTCGCCGCCTTCTTCACCTTCGGTGCCGGCTTCTTCTTCGTTGCCATCGACACGCCTCGTTGGCGGCCGAGCGCGGCGTCAGCCGCTCGCGGCCTTGCCCGGGTCGCACGCTAGAGCAAGGCCATTCCGCAGTCAACGAACGAACACGACCGTATGAGCACGACCGAGACGCGACGGAGTCCGGAGGGGCACTCGCCGCCGCCGGGCCGGCCTGACCGGGCGCCGCCCGCTCCTACACCGGCACGACGCCGTGCTTGCGGTAGGGGCGCTGGACGGTCTTGTTGCGGGTGACTTCCAGCAGCGTGGCGAGGACCTTGCGGGTCTGGCGGGGGTCGATGATGTCGTCGATGTAGCCCCAGCCGGCGGCGATCACGGGGTCGATGGTCTCGCGGATCTTGTCGGCGAGGAACTTGGCCATCGGCGCGGGGTCCTCCTGCGCCATGAGCAGCTTGCGCGCGAAGATCGACACCATCCCCTCGGGCCCCATGACGCTGATCTCGGCGGTCGGCCACGCCACGATGTGATCCGGCTCGTAGCCCTTGCCGCACATCGCGTAGTAGCCCGCGCCGTAGCCCTTGCGCATCACCACCGTGAGCTTGGGTACCGTCGCGCAGCTCACGGCGTGCACCATCTTGGCGCCGTGGCGGATGATCCCCGCCTCCTCGGCCTTGGTGCCGATCAGGAACCCCGGCGTGTCCATCAGGAAGATCAGCGGGATGTTGAAGGCGTCGCACAGGTTGATGAAGCGCGCGCCCTTGTCGGAGGCGTCGACGTCGAGCACGCCGCCGTAGAACATCGGGTTGTTCGCGATCACGCCGGCCGGGCGCCCGCCGATCCGCACCAGCGCCGTCACCAGGTTCTTCGCGAAGAGCGGCTTCATCTCGAAGATCTTGCCGTGGTCGGCGAGGCGCTTCACCACCTTCTTGACGTCGTACACCTTGCGCGGCTCGACCGGCACGATGTCGAGGAGCTCCTCGTCCGCGCGGTCGATCGGGTCGTCGCACGGGATCACCGGCGGCGCCTCGGTGGCGTTCGACGGGAAGAAGCTCAGGTAGTCGCGGATCGACGCGATGCACGCGGCGTCGTCCGCCACCTCGAGGTCGGCGACGCCGCTCTTGGTGTTGTGGAGCTTGGAGCCGAGGTCCTCCTCGGTGATGTCCTCGCCGACGGCGGCCTTCACCAGGTAAGGCCCGCCGAGCCCCATCGAGCTCGTGCCCTTCACCATCGGCACGAAGTCGGCGAGCCCCGGGATGTACGCCGTGCCCGCGGCGCCCGGACCCATCATCGCGCACACCTGCGGGATCACGCCCGAGAGGATCGACTGCTCGCGGAAGAGCGCCCCCGAGTACGCGAAGATCGATGCGCCCATGCCGGTGCGGCGCGCCTCCTTGCGGATGTCGCCCTCGCCGCGCGCCATCATTCCGCCGAAGCCTCCCTCGGTGTGGATGCGCGCGCCCGCCGAGTCGATCAGCCACACGATGGGGATCCCCCACTTGGCGACCATCTCGCGCAGCTCGGTGACCTTGCGCTCGCCGGTCTCGCCGATCGAGCCGCCCATCACCGTGAAGTCGTAGGCCGCGCACGCGGCCCAGCGGCCGGCGATCTTGCCGTAGCCGGTCACCACGCCGTCGGCCGGCGTGCGCGCGTTCTCGGGCTTGGGGTGGTGATAGGCGAGGATCCCGAACTCCTGGAAGCTGCCGGGATCGAAGAGCGCGTCGATGCGCTCACGGCAGTTCATCTTGCCCTTGGCGCGTTGGCGCTCGACGTGCCGTTCGTCGCCGAGGGCGATCGCGTCGCGCTTGAGCTCCTCGATCTCCGCGACCAGCTCGCGCATGGTGCGCGGACCCGAGCCGTCCGGCTTCTTCTCCTCGCTCATGAGGCGCTCCTTCGATCACCCCGCGCGCGGCGGCGGTGAGTGTCGTGCGTGCGGATCGTGGGTGCGGCGCGCGCGAGGCTAGCGGACGGCAGCGCAGCGAGTCTACGGGTGAGTCGCTCCACACCGCGCGGTTTGTTCGTGTGGAACGAGGGCCTATGATCCGTCCCTCCTCGCGAGGGATCGAAGCCTGGTGAGCGCCATCGCCGAGAACTCCGAGCCGTTCCGCCCGCGCCCGTGCGCGCTCGTCGCCGGCGCCTGGCTCGCGATCGACGCGCCGCTCTCGGTGGGAGCGATCTTCCTGGCGATCCGCGCCGGGCTGCTCGGCGCCGACGGCGTGCTGACGCCGGGCGCCGCAGCAGTGGCGGTGGCGGGCTGGGTCGCGGTGCTCGTGGCGCTCGGCGCGATCGCGTGGCGCACCGGCCTCACGCTGCGGCGCGGGCGCGAGGTCATCCTCGAGGGCGGCTTCCTCGCGGTCACGATCGTGGTGCCGATCGGGCTCGCGGTGTGGGGCGGCAACGAGGGCATCTCGTGGCTGTGGCTCGCGCAGGAGTGGGCCAAGATCCCCGCCAACTTCGTGCTCCTCGAGCGGCTCACGCCGTGGCTCGCGTGGGCGGGAGCGGCGCTCTTCGCGGCGCACGTGGGCTTCGCCGTGAGCTGCGGGCGATCGCGCCTCGCGGGAGTGGCGACCGCGCTGGTGCCGTTGGCGATCGCGGCGACGCTGGTGGTGTGGCTCTCGCGCATCACCGCGGGCGCGCGGATCATCGTCTACCTGATCGCGTACGTGTTCCCGTGGGGCGCGGCGGCGATCGGTCTGGCGCGCGGGCGGCCCCGGCTCGCGGCGCGCGCGGCCGCCATCGGCGTCACCATGGGCGGGCTGCTGGTCCACTACCTCGGCGTGCTGCCGCTCGGCCACGCGGACTTCGCGAGCCGCCCCGGCGTCACCCGGATCTACCCGCGCGCCGGCGATGTGCCCGCGGTGCCGCTCGCGTTCCTGCGCGACTTCGAGCTCGACGCGGGGCGGAACGCGATCTACTCGGCGTACGGCCCGACGTCCGGGATCTTGCGCCTCGACCTCGGCCGCGGAGTCCTCGAGCCGATCGAGGTCGGCAACGGGCTGGTCCGGCACCTGCGCCCGTCGCCCGATCCCGAGCGGCTGCTCGCGATCGACTGGGTGCTGGGCGGGATGCTCCGGATCACCAAGGAACCGTTCGCGATCGAGGACGACCAGATCGCGCTCAAGGGCCCGGGGCGGCGCGTGCCGATGAGCTTCCTGGTCGGCGAGCGCAAGGCGTACGTCGTCTACACCGAGCTGCCCGGGCTGGCCGAGGTGGACCTCGCGAGCGGGGCGATCGAGCGCACACTTTCCTTCCGCGACCTGGGCCTGACGCGCTTCCGCAGCGGCGCGTGGGCGGCGGTCGGCGACGCGAGCCGCGGCTTCCTGGTGGTGGAGATCGGCGCGGTCGACTCGGCGGGGCGCTACCTCTTGGTGCGGATCGACCTCGACACGTTCACGGTGGTCGCCACCCAGGAGGTCCCCGACGGCGGGCTCGCGATCCTCTCGGTGCCGGAGCGCGACGCGATCTTCACGGCGGGCTTCTTCACCGACCGGGTGTTCGAGTTCGACGCCACCACGCTCGCGCCGCGCCGCACGATCGTGGGGCCGCTCAACGTGCGCGCCATGGCGTACGACGCGCGCCGCGATCTCTTGCTCGCGATCGCGTTCCTGCCCGGCGAGTTGTGGGCGCTGCGTTACGCCGACGGTGTCGCCGTGGCGCGCGAGCGGGTGGGGAACAAGTCGATGTCGCTCGCCGTCGACGCGCCCGGCGATCGCCTCTACCTCGGCAGCGAGGACGGCGTCTTCCGCGTCGAGCTGGATCCCTTCCTCGCCCACGCCGCCGCGAAGCCGTAGCGGCGGGCGTGAGCCCGCCGGGACGCCCCGGCGACCTGGCGGTCGCCGCTACGAGCGGCATCGCCCCCGGCCTGGAGGGCGCGCCTCCGGCGCGCCGGCGATACGCCTCGCCGAGTGCGTCGCCCGGGCCGCGAATCCGTGTTCGAACCCCGCTCGAATCCCAGGCGCCCGCGCTAGTTCGACCCGCGAGCAACCTCGATCGCGCCGGTTCGCTCGGCGTCGGCCTGGATGACCTGGGCCGCGCCCCTCGCGACCGTCTCGAATCCGTCGTCCGGCGACGGATGGACGATGTCCGACATGAGCCGGCACGGGTCCTCGCTCTGGCGGATCGCGTCGAACGCGTTCCACACCAGCGCACCTTCCTCCTTCGCCACCGCCTCCTCCCGGGGCAGGACGGCGTGGGTCTGGAAAGCGACCGTCTCCGTGGCCGTCAGCCGGTAGTACCCGCACACCTGATCGAACTTGAACAGGTCCCGGTATGAGGGATCGCGGCACACCGACCCCCAGGTGGGGACGATGACGATCGGGGTGATGCCGTTCTCGCGCGCCTTGCGGATGAACGCGCGGACGTTGCGGATCGTCGTGTAGCCCTCGAGCAACCCGGGCGGAACGGACGCCAGGAAGCTCGTCGAGAGCTGGGCCGGATCGAACGACTCCTGATCCTCCGGATGCTCGCCGCGCGCCTTGTAGGTCGCGGTGATCAAGGACTGGACCCGCACCTTGAAGGCGTCCAGGGACTCGCCGGGCGCGGCTCCGAGCTCCGCGTGGATCCGGCGCCTCGTCTCGAGCCACGAATCACGCGTCTTCCCGAACCACGGATCGACCGCCTCGATGTGTGAAGGATCTCCGTCGAACTCGAACTCCGCGATCGCGTTCTCCACGGAATCGGAGAAGAAGTGGCAGTGGACGAGATCCTCGCTGGTGTAGAGGATGGCGTAGTCGATGCCCCTTCGCGGGCCTTCGACCCCGAGGCGGAAGAGCGCCATCGTGCTGCCGGAGCCGGCCATGCCGTAGTTGAAGACGCGAAACGGCTGGCCCGGGTGCCCATCGTTGAGGATCTGCTCGAGCCTCTTGGGCCAGCTCGCGCCGATGTCGGTGTAGCCCTCGACGCTGCTCGCGCCGAACGTGCCGATCCAGATCTCCTTCCCCTTGGGTTTCACGTCCGGCGTGTCGGGACGGGTCACGTACGAGCCCAGATCGAGACGGATGATTCCATTGTCGAAGATCGGAGCCAGGCACACGGTCTCCTTGGGCCAGGGCACGCCGTGGATGGCCCGGTACCAGTCGCAGCCCCACGCGGGCAGCCGGAACGGATCCTTTCGATTCGGTAGGGCGAGCGGTGACGCGCCCGCATCGTGGGTGCGGCCCGGATCGGCCGGCAGCATCCGCAGCGGCGCCGGCTTGCGATAGCTGGCGCGGCCGGACCGCAACCCCGGATACGCGACCAGCGCCACCGGCAGCGCGACCAGCAGCGCGTACCTCGCCTTGGCGCGGGTCGAGAGCTTCATCGGCGACGACTTGGGTGACCGCCCGCAAGATCGGGCGCATGGATACCACGCGCGTCCCGACGTCGCACCGGGTCGAGCGTACGTCCTCGGGCGCCAGCCGCTCGAGCCCGAGCCCGCCGCGCCCCGCGAATTCCGGTACGAACGCGGTCGATCCCCCAGGCCCCGCAGCGGCGGACGCGAGCCCGCCGGGACGCCCCGGCGACCTGGCGGTCGCCGATACGAGCGGCATCGACCCCGGTCTGGAGGGCGCGCCTCTGGCGCGCCAGGGGGCCCCTGGATTTCTGCTGGCAACTGCCAGCAAGAAATGGAATATTCCTGCCAGCCAAAACAGGTACAAACCGCTTCCAGTCTACCCCGAAACGCCCCCGAAAATAGGCCACCAGTGGCCCCGTAGGACCCCCGAATGGCTGCTTCTCCCGCTCTCAGGGCTACGCGGGCGGCGCGGGGTAGAGCCAGCGGCCCAGGTCGATCGCCGCGAGCCCGGCGTCGTCGCCGATCAGCAGCCGATCGCTTCCCGGGTCGAGGGCGAGCGCGCGCGGCACGCGCTCGAGCTGGCCGCGCTTGACGACGCGCCCGAGGCGCACGTCGATCGCCACCAGCTGCCGCGACAGCTTGCCGAGCGCGAACGCCACGCCGCGCCGCGGCTCCCACACCAGCGTCCGCACGTCCACGCCGCTCTCGATCGCGCCGAGCGAGGCGAGGGTCGCCGCGTCGAAGCGCTGCACCACCCCGGTGCGCGCGTTGCCGAGCAGCACCGCCGCCGCGGCACCCTGCGCGCTCGCGATCGCCAGCGCGTCGCTGCCCCCGGCCGCCACCCGCGTCCGCGCGCCGCGCCGCCCCGGCGCGATCCGCAGGAGCTGCCGATCGCCCGGGTCGACCACGTTCGCCAGCGCGACGAACGTGGCGCCGCTCGTGGCGTCGGCCGCGAGCTCCGCGACCACGTAGGCGCCCGCATCCCCATCCGCGCTCTCGCCCGCGCCGCCCCCGAGCCCATGCTCGGTCACGAAGCTCATGCTGTCGAGCGCGTACTCGTCGAGCCCGGCGCCCGCGCGGTGCGCGAGCAGCACGCGCCCCGGCCGCACCGCGAGCGCGTCGAGCGCCCCGGTCGGGTGCCCCGGCACCAGCGCGCTGCGCCGGATCGTCAGCGGGTCGAGGCGGAACGACAGCAGCTCGCGCCGCTCGGGCGACCACCCCACGCCCACGCCGCCCGCGCCGTCGATGGCGAGCGCGGAGAGCGGGGCGCCGAGCCCGAGCCCGGTGACCGCGCCGCTCGCCAGGTCGATCCGCGCCAGCCCCTCGGAGTCGTCGAGCGCCGCCGCCGCGTGGCGCCCGTCGCTCGCGACGCCGAGCGCGGTGATCGCGCCGCGGATGCCGTCGTGCCCGGGCGCCGTGAGGCGCGCGAGCGTGGTGTCGTCGAAGCGGGTGACGCCCTTGGCCGGCGCCGTGAGCGGGATCAGCCCGGTCTCGTGGACCGCGACGAACGAGAGCGTCGCCACCGCGAGCGCAGCGCGCGCCGCCGCGGGTCCGCGCCCCGACTCGGCGAGCGCCAGCGCCACGAGCGGCCCGAGCGCCGCCAGCGCGGCGAGCAGCCGCGACTCGGCGAGCGCTTCGGCGCCGAAGGCGATCGTCGCCGCCGCCGCCGTCCACGCGCCCAGCACCACCCGCACCCAGCGCCGCGCGAACGTCCCGCCGAGCGCGAGCGCCCACACCACCGAGAGCCACGCCACCAGCGCTGCCTTGGCGGCGTCGGTGGAGGCGTGCATCGCCGCGTCGAGCTCGCCGGGGAGCCGGTGCCACGTCCACGCCAGCGGGCGGACCGCGGCGGGCGTCGGCAGGACCGCCTCGCCGGCCAGCACCGCGAGCAACGCCAGCGCGCCGATCACCGTGGGTGCCTCGCCGGCGCGCTCGCGTTCGCCGAGCCGGTGGCCGGCCACCGCGACCACGCACGCGGCCCCCAGCCAGCCCAAGGCCCCGCCGAGCGCGGCGCCGAGCGGCAACGCGCCCGCGGTGCCGACCAGCAGCCGGTCGAGGCCGCGGTACACCAGCGCGACCATCGCGATCGCGTCGGCGGCGGCCCACGCGGGTACGCAGACCCGCGCGGCCAGGCCCCGCGCTCGCCGCGCCTCGTTCATTACCGTGTCAGCGCGCCGCGAGCGAGGCGCGCTCGATCAACCCGCGGGCGGGCGGCTGCTCGGCGGCTGCGCCGACGCCTCGATGATCCCGGGCAGGAACGCCCGGCAGTAATCCCAGCCCGAGTAGACCGTGTAGAAGATCGCGAACACCAGCATCACCTGGCCGATCGCGCGCACGTCGAGGCCGATCGAGCGGTAGTGGAGGATCAGCAGGTTGATGCTGATCGCCTGGAACGTGGCCTTGCGCTTGCCCAGCTCCTGGGCCGCGATCACCACGCCGCGGGTGCTGGCGATGCCACGCAGCCCGGTGACCAGGATCTCGCGGCCGATCAGCACGAAGGCGATCCACGCCGGCAGCCGCCCCATCGGGATCAGCATGATGCAGCCCGCCGCGAGCAAGAGCTTGTCGGCGAGCGGATCGAGGAGCTGGCCGAGCACCGTCTGGGTGCCGGTCTTGCGCGCGATGCGGCCGTCGATCAGGTCGGTGAGCGCCGCCACCAGGTAGAGGAACGCCGCGCCGAAGCTGGTCCAGCGGCCGGGGCCGGCGGGCGACGCGTTCGCGTCGCGCTCCCAGCCCATGTGGTGCTCGTACCACATGAGCAGCATGATGAACGGGATCACCGCGATCCGCGACGCGGTGAGCATGTTGGGCACGTTCCACGGCGAGCGCCGTGGAGCCGCGCTCCCGCCCGCCGGTGAGCCCGCGACGGTCGCCGCACCGTTGGCTGGCGTCATGGGCGGGGTCCGCGGACGATCGGGTGAGAGGAGGGGCTGGATGCGGACGGGGACGGGACGCGCCGTGGATCAGCGTCTGGCGATCTGCGTGATCGAGGGCGTGGTGCTCGCCGCCGCCGTCGCGGCCGTGGTGCTCGCCGCCGGCGCGCTCGCGAGCGCGGTCGCGGGAACCGGCACCGCCGGCGTGGCGGACGCGGACAGGCTCGCCGCCGTGTACACGCGGTGCTGGTACGAGACCGCCTTCACGTAGTCGCGCGTCTCCTGGAACGGCGGAATGCCGCCGTACTTGTCGACGTTCTCGGGGCCCGCGTTGTAGGCGGCGAGGGCGAGGGTCACGTCGCCCTTGAAGCGGGTCAGCATCTGCTTCAGGTAGCGGCAGCCGCCAGCGATGTTGTCGGCGGCGTCGTACGGATTCTGGACCTCGACCAGATCGGCGGTGCCGGGCATGAGCTGCATGATGCCCATCGCGCCCGCCGGCGAGCGCGCCAACGAATTGAAACCTGACTCGATGTGCGCCACGGCCTTGACGAGGTCGGGGTCGAGCCCCTGGGCCGTGGCCGCTTCCAGGATGAGCGGTTCGTATTGCGCCCGGCGGCGCTTGAGCTCGGCCGAAGTGACCTTGCGGTAGAACTCCGAGCTCCAGATCCCGGTCCGGTAGCCCATGTACACGGAGCGGCCGGTCTTGGCCGACTCGTGCACCAGCTTCTTCGAGCCGGAGCGCGGGATGTTGCTGAAATGAATGACGCCTTTGGCGTCGACGTAGCGGTAGATGTCGGCGTGGGCCAGGCTCGGTGCAAACGCCAGGAACGACAGGGCGAGTGCCGCGGGCCAGGCGATCTGAGCGCGTCTCATCGGCATCGGGCTCGCGATTCCGGTGGGCCGGTACGACGGGGTTCGACGCTTCGCCCGTGCACTGCGCACGCGCACGAGCCCTGGGCCCGGTCCAGGATCGAGGGACGCCATCCTAGAAAGGGGGCCAAAGCGTTGTCAACGCTGGATCGTGATGCGAACCTCATGCCGCGTTGGTGGCGAAAGGCCGTTCCAACGTAATGCCCGGTGAGGCCATGACCAATTCGGCGATTCCCGAGGACCGCGTGCACGTGGATTGCCTGGTGATGGGCAGCGGGATCGCCGGGCTCGCGTTCTCCCTCTACCTCGAGGGCGCGGACGTCCTGGTCGTCACCAAGATGCAGCGTGACTCGTCGAACACGAGCTACGCGCAGGGCGGCATCGCGAGCGTCCAGTCCGCCGACGACTCGTTCGACTCGCACATCGACGACACCCTGCGCGCCGGCGCGGGGTTGTGCGACCGCACCGTGGTCGAGTGCGTGGTGCGCGAGGCGCCCGAGCGGATCGCCGACCTCGAGCGCTGGGGGGTGCAGTTCACGCGCAAGAGCGCCGTCGCCGGCGCGGCCTACGACCTGACCCGCGAGGGCGGCCACTCGGCGCGCCGCGTGCTGCACGCCGAGGACATCACCGGGCGCGAGATCCAGCGCGCGCTGCTCGCCAAGGCCGACGCCACGCCGCGCATCCGCATCCTCGAGAACCACGTCGCGATCGACCTCATCACGCGCCGCAAGCTCGACCCGTCAGCGGTGACGGACCGCTGCGAGGGCGCCTACATCCTCGACCGCGCGACCGGCAAGGTGCTCACCGTCACCGCGGACGTCACGCTGCTCGCCACCGGCGGCGCCGGCAAGGTCTACCTCTACACCTCGAACCCCGACGTCGCGACCGGCGACGGCGTCGC
>CAYMQR010000023.1:0-5896 GCA_964392195.1 uncultured bacterium
GTTCGCTGCGGACGCGAGAGACCGCGTCCCTCCAGCGACCTCCCAGGAGTTCCTGAGATGTTCGAGAAAGTCCTGATCGCAAACCGCGGCGAGATCGCGGTGCGGATCATCCGCACGTGCCGCGAGCTCGGTCTCGGCACCGTGGCCGTCTACTCGGACGTGGACGCGAAGGCGCTCCACGTCCTCGAGGCCGACGAGGCGGTCCATCTCGGCGCGGCGCCGCCCTCCGAGAGCTACCTGAACGTCGCCAAGCTCATGGAGGCGTGCCGCGCCACCGGCGCCGACGCGCTCCACCCCGGCTACGGCTTCCTCTCCGAGCGGCCGCTGATCGCCGAGGCGTGCGCCGCGAGCGGGGTCACCTTCGTCGGTCCCCCGCCGCACGCCATGCAGGTCCTCGGCAGCAAGACCGAGTCGCGCAAGCTCATGGTCCAGCACGGCGTGCCGGTCACCCCGGGCACGCCGGCCGAGGACTGGACGGTGCCGCGGCTCGCGGCGGCGGCCGGCAAGCTCGGCTATCCGGTGCTGCTCAAGGCGGCGGCCGGCGGCGGCGGCAAGGGCATGCGGGTAGTGTTCGGCCCCGAGACCATCGAGGCCGACCACGCCGCGGCGGTGCGCGAGGCCACCTCGGCGTTCGGCGACGGCACCGTCTACCTCGAGAAGATGGTGATGTCGCCGCGCCACGTCGAGGTGCAGATCCTCGCCGACCAGCACGGCCGCTGCATCCACCTCGGCGAGCGCGAGTGCTCGATCCAGCGCCGCCACCAGAAGATCGTCGAGGAGTCGCCGTCGGTCGTCGTCGACGAGGACCTCCGCAACCGCATGGGCGAGGTCGCGGTGCGCGCCGCGCAGGCCGCCGGCTACACCAACGCCGGCACCGTCGAGTTCCTGGTCGACGCGGACCGCAACTTCTACTTCCTCGAGATCAACGCGCGGTTGCAGGTCGAGCACCCGGTCACCGAGGCGGTGACCGGCATAGACCTGGTGAAGAAGCAAATCGAGATCGCCGCCGGCGAGCCGCTCGGCCTCGCCCAGGGCGACGTGGTGCGGCGCGGCCACGCGATCGAGGTGCGGATCTACGCGGAGGACCCCGCCCACGACTTCCGGCCCAGCCCCGGCAAGATCCTCGCGTACGAGGAGCCGCAGGGCCCCGGGATCCGCGTCGACAGCGGCGTCTACGCCGGCTACACGGTGCCGTTCGAGTACGACCCGATCCTCGCCAAGCTCATCGCGTACGGTGACGACCGCGAGACCGCGCGCCGCCGGCTGGTGAAGGCGCTCGACCGCTTCACCGTCCTCGGCATCGCCACTCCCACCGCTTACCTGCGCGACATCCTCAGCCACCCGGCGTTCGTCGCCGGCGAGCTCGCCACCGACTTCCTCACCCGGCACTTCGCGAGCTGGAAGCAGCCCGCCGCGAACGAGTTCGAGGCGGTCGTGGCCGCGGCGCTCGCGGCGCGCAGCCGGCCGGCGCGCGCCGCCGGCGCCGGCGCTGCCGCCTCCGACCCCAACGTCCTCGGACCCGAGTCACCGTGGAACCGCCTGGGTGCGTGGTCCATCAACTCGTGACGGTCGAGCCATGAGCCTGAGCTACCAGATCGGAGAGCGCACGCTGCGCGTGCGGATCGACAGCGAGCCCGACGGCTTCGCGCGCGTCACGATCACGCCAGCCGAGGGCGAGGGCGAGGAGCGCGTGTTCCGCGCCCGCTACGTGCCGCTCGGCGGCAGCCGCGCGCTGCTGGAGCTCGACGGCCGCCACACGATCGTCCACGTCGCCGCCGGCGACGACGCCCACCACGTCTCCATCCTCGGCGAGCACCACGCGGTGGTGCCGCCCGAGGTCCTCGAGAAGCGCCGCAAGAGCGGCGCCGGTTCCGCCGATGCCGGCGGTCACATCACCCCGCCCATGCCCGGCCAGGTCATCAAGGTCATGGTGCAAGCGGGCGACGTGGTCGCGAAGGGTCAGGCCGTGGTCGTGATCATGGCGATGAAGATGGAGACCACCCTCACCGCGCCCTACGACGGCAAGGTCACCGAGGTGCGCGCCGTCGAGGGCGCGCAGGTGAAGCCCGGCGACCTGCTGGTCGACATCGAAGCTGCCTGAACCACCCCACCCAGCCGAGTCACCACCGTAGCGGCTGCGGACGCCGGTCCGCGCCCGCCCGAGAAGGACGATAGCCATGGACTACTTCACTCCCGAGCAACACACCTTCATGAAGACCGTGCGCGACTTCTTCGAGAAAGAGGTCAACCCGCACGTCGAGGAGTGGGAGAAGAAGGGCATCTTCCCGGCGCACCAGGTGTTCAAGCGCTGCGGCGAGCTCGGCCTGTTCGGCATCACCTACGACGCCAGGTACGGCGGCTCGGGCCTCGACTACTGGTGGACCGCGGCCTACGCCGAGGCGATGGGCGGCTCGTGCAACTGCTCGGGCATCCCGATGGCGATCATGGTGCAGAGCGACATGTGCACCCCCGCGCTCCACGACTTCGGCAGCGAGGAGCTCAAGGAGCAGTTCCTGGCGCCGTCGATCAAGGGCGAGATGGTGGGCGCGATCGGCGTCACCGAGCCCGCCGCTGGCTCGGACGTGTTCGGCATCCAGACCGTCGCGCGCCGCGACGGCGACCACTACGTCATCAACGGCCGCAAGATCTTCATCACCAACGGCACCCAGGCCGACTACGTCACGACGCTGGTCAAGACCGACAAGGACGCCGCCCACCACGGCTTCACGCTGATCGTGGTGCCCACCAAGACGCCGGGATTCTCGGTGGCGCGCAAGCTCGACAAGGTCGGCAACCTGTCGTCCGACACCGCCGAGCTGGTCTACGAGGACGTGCGCGTTCCGGTCGCCAACCGCATCGGCGACGAGGGGATGGGCTTCATCTACCAGATGCGGCAGTTCCAGAAGGAGCGCATGGTCGCCGCGTTCGGCGCGGTCGCCGGCGCGCGCAAGGCCCTCGACGCCACCGTCGCGTACCTCAAGCAGCGCGAGGCGTTCGGCAAGCCGCTCATCGCCAAGCAATACATCCAGTTCAAGCTCGCCGAGCTCTCCACCCATATCGAGCTCGCGCGCCAGCTCAACTACCACTGCGCGCGCATGATCTCGGCCGGCGAGGACTGCGTGCGCGAGACCTCGATGGCGAAGCTCGCGTCGTGCCGCCTGAGCCGCGAGGTCGCCGACTGGTGCGTCCAGTTCCACGGCGGCTACGGCTACATGGACGAGTACCCGATCAGCCGCTACTGGCGCGACTCGCGCCTCGGCTCGATCGGCGGCGGCGCCGACGAGGTGATGATGTACATCATCTCCAAGCTCGAGAATTACGCGGCCTGAGCGAATGGTAGAGTGGGTGGTATGAAGAATGCCACGATCTCTACCATCGACGAGGCCGGCCGTATCGTCGTTCCGAAGTCGCTGCGCGAGGAGGCGGGGCTCGTTGCGGGGGTCCCGCTCGCGCTCTCGGTGCGCGACGGCGCGGTGCTGATCGAGCCCGCGCCGCGCGCGGTCCGAGCCGTCCGCAGAGGCAAGCTCACCGTCGCGGTGGCCGAGGACGAATCGGCGCCGCTCACCGAGGACGTCGTCCGCCGCACCCGGAACGCAATCCGGTCACGACGCGCCACGTGATCTGCGCCGTCGACACCAGCGTGGTGGTCGCGGCGTTGCTGAGTTGGCACGAGCACCACGACCGCGCCGCTCGTGCGCTGGGGGACCTCCTCGAGTCGAGTGAGCCGCTGGTCGTTCCACAACCGGTGCTCGTGGAGAGCTACGCCGTGCTCACGCGGATGCCCGCGCCGCACCGGCTCCGCCCGGCGGACGCGCACGGCTTGCTCGAAGCCAACCTGAGAGGCCGGACTCGGATCGCCGCCGTCACGGCGCAGAGCACCTGGTCCCTGCTCGACGAGCTCGCCGCCGCCGAGGTCCGAGGCGGTGCCGCCTACGACGCGCTCATCGTGCGGTGCACGGTCCACGCCGGCGTCGCGAGGATCGTCACCTTCAACGAACGAGATTTCGCGCGGATCGCGCCCGAGTCCATCGAGATCGTCGTCCCCTGAGCGCGGATCCCTGCGCGATCCCGCGTGACGCGGGGCTCGTCCCCCGCCAGCTCGACGCGGCGCGCCCTTACAACACGTAGCCGTCGTCCACCGGCAGCTCGACGCCGTTCAGGTGCTCGGCGTCGTCCGAGGCGAGGAAGCGGATCACTCGCGCCACGTCGTCGGGCGCCGAGAACCGCCCGCCGCCGCCCTGCTCCATCGCGTCGAACGCCGCACTCACCGAGCCGGTCTTGGCCACGAGGTCCTGGAAGAACGGCATCCGTTCCCACATCGGCGTGCGGACTCCCGCCGGGCTCACCGCGCACACCCGCACCGGCAGCCCGCCGTCGCGGCACTCCTTCGCCGCCACCCGAACCAGCATCCCGAGCCCTGCCTTGCTGACCGAGTAGGCCGCCGCGCCCGGCGCGGCGCGGATCCCCGACGCCGACCCCACGTGCACGATCACGCCGCCCGCCTCGCGCATCGCGCGCAGGCCGTGCTTGGTCGCCAGAAAGGCCCCGTCGAGGTTGGTGGCGAGCACGCGCCTCCATTCGTCGAGCGTCGTGTCGGGGAGCGGGCTCCCCGCCGAGATGCCCGCGCAGCTCACGAGCACGTCCAGACGTCCCCGTGCTGCGACGAAGTCCGCGATCGCCGCCTCCCAGTCGCGCTCCTCGCGCGCGTCGAGTGTCACGCCGTGCGCGGCGAGCCCGCGCTCCATGAGGGCGTCCGCGACGCGGCGGGCCGCCGCGCCGTCGACGTCCGCGCACGTCACGTGCGCGCCGTCCTCGGAGAAGAGCGCCGCGGTGGCGGCGCCGATCCCGGATCCCGCGCCGCTGACCAGGATGGTTCGACTCATTCGTCCCTCACGGGTGGCAGGTAGGCCGGATCGCGGCGATAGGCCTCGATCGCGCGCGCGAACGCCGCGAGCGCGGCCGCGAGCGCCGGCCCCACCTCGGGCAGCGCCGCGACCGCCTCGGCGCCGAGCTTGGTGGCGCGCAGCGGCAGCGCGATCGACGCCTCCTCCACCACCCGGCCCGACATGGTGCGCAGCGTCTCGATCAGCGACGCGACCGCGAAGGTGGAGAGCGGCGACGGGTTGAGCACCGCGACCGGCTTGTTGGTGAACTCGTGGCCGCCGACCAGCCAGTCGAGCGCGTTCTTGAGCGCGCCGGGAACGCCGTGCGCGTACTCGGGCGTCGAGAAGAGCAGCCCGTCGCACGCCGCGACCGCGCGCCGCAGCCGCTCGAGCGCGGCACAGCGCTCGTGCTCGCGATCGGGGTCGAAGTGCGGCAGCTCACCGATCCCGTCGAAGAGCGCGACCGTCATCCCCGCGGGCGCGAGCAGCGCCGCCGCGCCGAGCAGCGCGGTGTTCGACGAGGCGCGCCTGAGGCTGCCCGAGATCGCGAGCACGCGGATGGGTGCGCCGCCGGGCTCGCTCATCGGTCACCGCTCCCGCGCCGGCGCAGCAACCGATCCGCGATCAGCGGCGCGACAAGCACCACGGCCATGCCGATCGGCAGCAGCCCGCCGTGGACGAGGTCGTAGTCGGAGAGGATCCGCTCCCACGAGAGGTGCGCCAGCCACCGGCCCGCCGTGAGCTCGAAGCAGAGCATCCCGGCCAGCCACGCGCCTCCCACCTCGAGCCGCTCGCGGTCGCTCCCCGCGCCGATCCAGCGCGCCGACAGCACCGCGATCGTGACCACGATCGCCGCGCCGCTGAACACGGCGAGCTGACGCGAGCGGAAGTCGCCGACCACCGGCACCAGCAGCCACACGCGCAGCGTGCCGTGGACCACCTCGGCCGTCACCAGCGCGCACCACGCCAGTATCGCTCGCCGCCAGCTCATCCCCGTCACCGTGAAACGAACG
>CAYMQR010000023.1:5996-19621 GCA_964392195.1 uncultured bacterium
CGCTCGGCTGGTGGATCCCCGAGGAGTCGCGCCTGGCCGTGTATTTCGGGCGCTGCCTCGCGAGCGTGATCTGCATGTTGTGCTGGGGTGCGTTCCGCTCCGCGGCGCACCCCGCCGAGGCGCCGCTCTTCTTCGATCTCCTGAGCGGCAGCTCGACCCTGATGATCGCGGTCCACGTCCATGGCGCGCTCCGCCGCGCGCAGCCGCGCGCGGAGACCTACGAGATCGGCGCGTGGGTCGGGCTGTTCGTCGCGGCGATCGTGTTCCGGCCGGCGCTCTGACACGCGCGCCTCCGGCGCGCCGGAGGCGCGCCCTCCATCCCGTGTCGTGCGGGCGATCCCGCGCCGACCTGGCGCGAGCTGCGGCGTCAGCGCCGGAACGCGGCGACGAACTCGTCGGCGAAGCGCTTGATGCCGTCGGCCTTCGCCTCCACCGGCTCGTCGGGACCGACGCCGGCGAACATCCACGGCGCGGTGATGTAGTCGGTCACCCCCGCCTCCGCGAGGCGCTTCATGCCGTCGAGATCGAACACGTCGGTGCACGCGACCTGGATCTCGAAGGGGTCCTTCTCGCGTCCCGCCTCGGCGCGCAGCCGCTTCAGCTCGGCGATGTAGCCCTTGATCTCCTCCTCGGTGGCCATGGCCGCGCACCAGCCGTCGCCGAGCCGCACGGCGCGCTTCATCGCCGGCGCCGAGTGCCCGCCGACGTAGATCGGCACCGGCGCCGTGGGCGCCGGGCTCATCTGCAGGCGGTCGAAGTCGTAGTGCTGGCCGTGGTACTCGACCATCCCGCCGCCCAGCACCAGCTTGATGATCTCGATCGCCTCGTTGGCGCGCGCGCCGCGGGTCTTGTAGTCGGTCCCGCACCACGCGAACTCCTCGGGGATCCAGCCGAGGCCGACTCCGAGGCCCACGCGGTTCCCCGACAGCACCGCCGCCGAGCCCACGGTCTTGGCCACCAGCAGCGGGTTGCGGATCGCGAGCTTGAGGACGTGCGTGTAGAAGTGAATGCGCTTGGTGACCGCGGCCATGGCCGGGATCGCCACCCACGGCTCGAGCCACGGCGTGTCCGCGTCCCAGAAACGGCTGCCGTCCGCGGTGTAGAGGTATTCCGCCGAGACCTTCTCGGGGAAGAACACCGAGTCGGGCAGCGCGATCGAGTCGAGCCCCGCGTCGTCGGCGGCGCGCGCCAGCGGCAGGTACTGCTCGGGCGGGGTGAGGGCCAGCGCCATCGTGAACTTCATCGCGTGATCTCCGGTTGCGACGGTTCGGTCCGCGCCGGGGGACGCCCGGGCTTCAACGCGACACGATCACCCGATCGCCGTCGCCGGTCGAGAACGCGTAGACGGCCCCGAGCGACAGGTCGACCAGCCACGCGTCCGCGCCGTTCAGCCCGCCGACGATGTCCGCCGGCGCGTGGAAGCGCGGCCCCAGGCCGATGCTGGAGTCGGCGACGATCGTGCGGTCGCCGCTGTCGAGGTCGACCGACACCACCGCGTCGATGCCGCCGTCGGTCAGCAGCACGCGCGTGCCGGCCGAGTCGACGAGCAGGCCGCGCGGGCCGGACAGCGCCGGTCCAGCCCCCACCCCGTCGGCCGAGAGCGGAGTGCGGTTGCCGGTGACGAGGTCCACCGCGAGCACCGCGTCGAGGGTCGTGTCGGTCACCAGCAGCCGATCGTGCTGGTCGTCGAGCGCCAGGTCGCCGCCCGCGCCGATGACGGGTCCGGTGCCGCGGCTCTCGTCCGAGACCACCACGCGGTCCCCGTTCAGGAGATCGACGGCGAGGATGCCGTTGAGGCCGGAGTCGAGGACGAACGCGCGCCCGCCGGCCGGGTCGAGGGCGATCCGCACCGGGTTCGCGAACGACGGACCGCCACCGAGCGACGGGCTCGACAGCACCGTGCGATCGCCGCTCGCGAGCGCCACCGCGATGAGCGCGTCGAGGCCGGCGTCGACCACCAGCGCGCGGTCCTGCGACGCGTCCACCGCCGCGCCCCGCGGATCGACGAACGCGATCCCCCCGCCTCGCGTCGGCCCCGACAGCACCTCGCGGCCGCCGGTGTCGGGGTCGATGCTGAGCAGCGCCTCGGCGCCACCGTCCACCGCCAGCGCGCGATTATGGACCGCGTCGAGCGCCAGCGAGCGGAGCTGGACGAAGTCCGGACCGGGCCCCACTTGCCGCGAGATCAGCACCGAGCGCGTACCGTCGGTGACGTCGATCGCGATGGCGCCGCCTCGAGTCCCCGACGGCACCACCACGCGGTGGCGCGCCGGCTCGAAGATCAGGTCCTCGGTGCCGACCAGGCTGGTCGAGGAGTCGGCGCTGCCATCGGAGACCACGGTGCGATCGCCGGTTGCGAGGTCCACCGCGACGAGCTGATCGAGCGCGGAGACGTCCGCGACCAAGAGCCGCCCGGCGTCGCCGTCGAGGGCGATCCCGGCCGGGAAGCCGAAGGTCGCGCCGGCGCCGTGCGTCGCGTCGGAGAGGACCTCACGGTTTCCCGACTGGCTGTCGACCGCCACCACCGCCTGGAGCGTGCTGTCGGTGACGTAGATGCGGTGATCGGCGCCGTCCACCGCGAACCCGCGCGGCGAGCCGAGCGGCGTGCCGTCGCCTCGGGTAGGCCCGCTCAGGACGTTGCGGTCGCCGTCGGCGGGATCGACCTCGAGGATCGCCGCGGCGCCGGTGTCCAGGACCAGGAGCTGGCCGAGGGTCGGGTCGAGGGAGATCGCGCTCGGGGCGAGCAGCGGCGTGTCGAGGTCGGACGAGGGCGAGGAGATCACGCGCCGGCTGCCGCCCGCGTCGATCGCCAGCACCGCCGGCCCCTCGGCGTTCGCGTCGAGCACCACGAGCTCGCCCGAGCCCGCGTCCTGCACGATGTCCACCGGCGTCACCAGCGCGGGACCCGAGCCGCGCGTGACGCTCGAGAGCTCGGCGCGGTGGCTGGTGGCGGGGTCGAAGCTCACCACCGACTCGAGCCCCGCGTCCACGAACAGCAGGCTGCCGTCGGTGCCGAGGGCGCCGCCGCGCGGGTTCTCGAGCATGCCGGCGACCTCGACGCTCGCGGTGTCGGCGCTGGTGGCGACGTTGCCGGCGCCGTCCCGGGCCTGGACAGTGAGGGTGTTCGCGCCCAGCTCGAGCGGCACGTCCGCGGTCCAGTGCGCGAAGCCGTCGCTCGAGGTCGCGGCGGCCCCGTTCACCGTCACGCTCGCGACGCCCGACGCGTCGTCACTGGCCGTGCCGGAGACGCGGATGTGCGAGCGGTCGGTGAAGCTCGCCGGGGGCGGGAAGTCGATGCTGGCACGCGGCACGACCCGATCGCCGGGAGGCGGCGGAGGCGTCTCGTCGTCGACCGACGAGTTGCCGCAGCCGAGCGCGACCGCGAGCACCAACCCCGGGATCCACCGTGCCGTGCCGCGCGCCGCCGCGCGCGTTCCCTCGTGACGATGTTCGCCGCTCCACCGTGCCATGACTTCCGTCCTCCGTGCTGGCTGGGGTCGGCGAGCAGTCTCCCCGATCGCCCGAGAAAGGCAAGGGACCGGGCCTGGCACGCGCGCGCGGCGCGCGCCGATCGCGACCGAGGAGCGAGCCTGGTACGATCGCCGGATGGCGCGCCTCGGGATCCCCGCCTCGTTCTCCGGTCGCGTGGTGCTCGGCGCGCTGGTGACGATCGCGGGCGCCGCCGCGGCCGCGCCGCTCTACTACTCGAAGGACCTCGCGACGCCGTTCCGCCACCGCGAGGCGCGGTGGGCGCGCTCCGGGACGTGCGAGAGCTGCCACCCGGACCACTTCGCGTCCTGGTACCGCACCTTCCACCGCACCATGACCCAGGAGGCCACGCCCTCGTCGGTGCAAGGCGCCTTCGACGGCCAGGTGGTGCGCTACTTCGGGATCTCGGCGCGGCCGTACCGGAAGGACGGCCAGTTCTACGTCGACTACCTGACCGCCGAGGGCGGCGTGTCGAAGACCCTGCACGTCACCCGGACCGTCGGCTCGCACCGGTACCAGCAGTACCTCGCCGACAACCCGCAGGACGGCTGCGACAACTACTACCGGATTCCGCTCTTGTGGCACATCGGCGAGAAGCGCTGGATCCACCTGAACGGCGCGTTCCTGAGCGACGACTCGAAGAGCTACGACGCTTACCTCGCGCTGTGGAATCAGAACTGCATCTTCTGCCACAACACCGGCCCTCGCCCGGGCAGCCTCAACTACGACGAGCTGCAGGCGCGGGCCCGCGCCGGTGAGCGGGTGAGCTGGGAGTTCGACGGAAAGTACGTGTCAGAGGTCGCCGAGCTCGGCATCTCGTGCGAGAGCTGCCACGGCCCGGCCGGCGAGCACGAGGCGCGCAACCGCAACCCGCTCCGGCGTTACCTGCTCCACGCCACCGGGCGCGCCGACCCGACGATCGTGAACCCCGACCGCCTCGACAAGGAGCGCAGCGTCGACGTGTGCGGCCAGTGCCACGGCCAGCGCCTCGCCAACCCGCCCTCCTCGATCCGCGACTGGATGCACACCGGCCCCGTGTACCGCGCCGGCGAGAAGCTCACCGACAGCGTCACGCCGATGCACGCGGACACTCCGGGCCCGCCGTGGAACCCGGGTCTGGTCAAGAAGCGCTTCTGGGGCGACGGCACCCCGCGGCTCAGCGCCTACGAGTACCAGGGCATCCGCATGTCGGCCTGCTACGAGAAGGGCGCGATGACCTGCACCTCGTGCCACACGATGCACGGCGGTGACGTCGCGGGGCAGATCGAGCCCGCCATGCGCACCAACGAGGCGTGCCGCTCGTGCCACGCGGCGATCGTCGCCAACGTCGGCGCCCACACCCACCACGACCCGGCGGGCTCGGGCTCGAGCTGCTACGAGTGCCACATGCCGCGCGCCGTGTACGGGATCCTCGCGATCCACCGCTCGCACCACATCGAGAACCCCGACCCGGCGCGCGACGCCGAGAGCGGCCGGCCGAACGCGTGCACCAACTGCCACCTCGACCGCTCCGCCACGTGGGCCGCCGAGGCGAGCCGCAAGTGGTGGGGTGAGAAGTACCGGATGCCCGCGGGCCGCGCCGACGGCGCGCCGCTCGAACCGCCGTCGCTGGTGGCAGAGCTGCTCGGCGGCGACCCCGTGCAGCGCGCCGTCGCGGCGAAGATGGCGGGGCGCCGCGACAGCCCGCTCAACGTCGAGGCGCGGGCGGCGTTCGTGGCGCCGCTCCTCCTCGAGGCGCTGCGCGACGACTACCCGACGATCCGCTTCCTCGCGCGCCAGAGCCTGATCGACCTGGCCGGCGAGGCGGGCGCCGGGCCGCTCGCGGAGAGCGCGCGCGCCTTCGACTACATCGCCGACGCGCCGGCCCGCGCCGCGGCGCTGGCCACGATCGAGAGACGCTGGACGGACTTCACCCGCGAGGGCGGCCGCGCCCTGCCCCCGCCGCCGCCCGGGACCTTCGTGGGGCCCGACCACCAGCTCGACCGCGAGGCGGCGGCGAGCGTGGTCGCGCTGCGGCTCACGACCTCGAAGGAGATCGACGTCGGCGAGTGACGGCCGGCGCGGGAGAGCGATCGCATGAGCAAGCCCAACCGACCGTCCGACGCGCTCGACCCCGCGTCCCTCGCCTGCCTGCGGCTGGGCTGGGCGATGATCGCGATCTTCCTGCTCGGCGGGCTGGTGCTCGAGTCGCTCCACTTCGTGAAGGCGCCGTTCTACGTGGACGCGCGGCTGCGCCGCGAGCTGTGGACCCTCGCGCACGCCCACGGCACGCTGCTGGGCGCGATCAACGTGCTGTTCGCGCTCACCGCGGCGCGGCACCTGGCGGACGAGACCCGCCGGGCGCGCGCCGCCGCGCTGCTGCGCTTCGGCGCGCCGCTCGTGCCCGCGGGGTTCTTCCTGGGCGGCATCGGAGCCGCCGAGGGCGACCCATCGGTCTTCGTCGTGCTGGTGCCGATCGGCGCGCTCCTGTGCGCCGCCGCTGTCGGCATCGTGGCCCTCGACCTGCTGCGCGCCCGCCCCGACTGAGCGCGGGCCGGCCACACACGAACGCGACGCATCGCCGTCCGGATCGGATCGAACCGTGATCGACGGTCGCGTGAATGCCCGCGCCGAGGCGTATCGGCGGGCACGCGGCGCGTGCCCCTCCGCCGATCGCGTGTGGGTGTAGGGGAGGGCGCCAGCCCTCCCGGGAGTCAGCCGAGATCGGCGGCGCTCCGGCTCAGGCGCGCGCGGCGGCGATCAGCAGGAAGGTGACCTCGGCGAGCTCCAGCGCGGCGCCATGGACGTCACCGTTCAGCCCACCGAGGTGGCGGTTCACCCACGACGCGAGGCCGAGCGCCACGGCGAGCCCGCCGAGCGCGGGCGCGATCACCGCTGCGCCGGCACACGCCGCCACGATCGCCGCCAGCCACGCCGCGACCGCCAGGTGCTGGCCGCGGGCGCCCTCGTGGAACGCGTGGCCGAGACCTTCGCGCCGCGCCGCCGGAAACCACACCACCAGCGCCACGACGGCGGCGCGCGCGATCACCGGCGTCACCACGAGCAGCGCCAGCTCGTGACGCGCGATCAGCGCTCCCGCCGCGCTCACCTTCGCGATCAGCGCGAGCACCAGCGCCGCGGCGCCGTGCGCTCCGGTGCGGGGGTCGTCGAGGATCGCGAGCATGCGCTCGCGCGAGCCGCGCCCGCCGCCGAGGGCGTCGAACACGTCCGCGAGGCCGTCGAGGTGAAGCCCACCGGTGACGAGGGCGAGCACCGCGACCACCACCACGCCGCGAGCATCGGCGGGCAGGCCCTCCGGCAGCACGCTCGCGACCCCGCCGAGCAGCGCGCCGAGGAGCAGGCCGACGAGCGGAAAGCACACCAGGCTCCCTGCCAGGTCGTCGCCGGAGACCGCGCCGGTCCGCAGCGGAACCCGCGTGAGGAACGAGACCGCGAGCGCGAAGCGCCGCCACGCGCGCGCGAGCACGCTCACCGCCCGGTGTCGGCGACGCCCGCCGACTCGAAGGTCGCCATGTCGTGGAGGATCGCCAGCGCGGCGTCGACGACCCCCATCGCCAGCGCGGCACCCGTGCCTTCACCGAGCCGCATGTCGAGATCGAGAAGCGGCCGCAACCCGAGCGCCTCGAGGGCCACACCGTGCCCCACCTCCACCGAGCGGTGCGCCGCGACGAAATAGCCGGTGGCGAGCGGCGCGAGCCGCGCCGCGACCAGCCCCGCGGCGGTCGAGATGAAGCCGTCGAGGAGCACCGGTACGCGCCGCGCCGCGGCGCCGAGCGCCACTCCCGCGAGCCCGGCGATCTCGTAGCCGCCGAGGCAGGCGAGCACGTGCAGCGGATCGCGCCCCCCCACGCCACCCTCGAATCCGTGCAGCGCGAGTGCGCGCCTCACGACGCCGACCTTGTGCAGCCAGCCAGCGTCGTCGATGCCGGTGCCGCGCCCGGTGATGGTGTCGGGAGCGGCGCCGGTGAAGGCGGCCACCAGCGCCGTCGACGCGGTGGTGTTACCGATCCCCATCTCGCCGAGGCCGATCAGCTCGACGCCGTCGTCGGCGAGCTCACCGGCGATCCGGATGCCGGTCTCGAGCGCCGCGCGCGCCTGTTCCTCGCTCATCGCCGGCTCGCGCACCAAGCTGCGAGTACCCGCGCCGACCCGCTCGGCGCGTACTCCGCAGCCCGCGGGAAGCGGCTCGAGGACGCCCATGTCGACCACCACCAGCCGCGCGCCGGCCTGGCGGGCCAGCACGTTGATCGCCGCGCCTCCCGCCGCGAAGTTGAGCAGCATCTGCCGCGTCACCTCGCTCGGATAGGCGCTGACCCCCTCGGCGGCGACGCCGTGGTCGGCGCCCATCACGACGATCGCCCTCGACGGCAGCGGCGGCTTCACGGCGCCGCGCATCGCCGCGATCCGGCACGCGAGACCCTCGAGCCGGCCCAGGCTGCCGCGCGGCTTGGTCTTGAAGTCGAGGACCCGCTGGGTGGCGGACGCCACCGCCTCGTCGGGCGGAACGATCGCGTCGAGGGTGCGCGTGAGCAGGGATTCGGCGGGTGGATTCATGGGGCCTCGAGGCCGGGTGCCGCGACCAGCGCGCTCGGCTTGAGCTTGAGCACCAGCCCGAGCGCCGCGAAGTAGACCTCGTCGGCGAGCGCGGCGAGCTCCTGGTGGGCGCGTCCGGCGACGTCCCGGAACAGCCGCCCCAGCGCGCTCTCCGGGACGATCCCCATGCCCACCTCGTTGGTCACGAGGACCGCATGGAAGCGGCGCGCGGCGAGCACCTCGGCGAGGCGCGCCACCGCCACGGACACGGCGCGCTCGTCGTCACCGCGCAGCAGCAGGTTGGAGAGCCAGAGCGTCAGGCAGTCGACGAGGACCACGTCCGCGTCGCCGAGCGCGGCGAGCCGCTCCGGCACGGCGAGCGGCTCCTCGATGGTGACGAACGAATCCGCGCGCTCGTCGCGGTGGCGGGTGATGCGATCGCGCATCTCGTCGTCGAACGGCTGCGCGGTGGCGACGAACACGCACCGCTCGCCCAGCGCGCGGGCCCTCTCGAGCGCGAAGCCGCTCTTCCCCGAGCGGACGCCTCCCCCGACGAGGATGACCCGGGGGTCTGGAACAGACCCCCGTGGAAGCTTCGTCACGGCAGGAAGCCGATGCTGAAGGGCGGCAGGCCGGTATCCAGCGGCCCCGCGAGCACCGCGTCGCTCGTGGTGTCGATCAGCACCGCGCCCGGGTTGGTGAAGTCCTGGCACGCGACCACCAGCGTCGAGTCGCCGTTCCACGCGATGTCGGGGAGGAAGCCCGGGCAGGTGTAGACCGTCGCGCCGACGGCGCCGGTGCGCGGGTCGAAGACGCGCACGTCGTTGGTGCCGGCCGGCGTGCCGGCATCGTCGACGTTGGCCACCACCACGTAGCCCTTGCTCTCGGACACCACCGCCACGTCGCTGACGTTCGAGCCGAGGTCGTCGTCGTCCACGAGCAGCTCGGCGGTGCGGGTGGCCACGTCCACCTTCACCACCCCGCCGGAGAGGGTGGGCGGGATCGAGAACTGGCCGTTGGCGGCGACGTAGATCGAGTCACCGAAGAGCACCGCCGCGTTGGGGCTCTGCACGTCGAGCACCACCGCGCCCACCACGGCGCGCGACGCCGGATCGACGAGCACGAAGCAGCCCACGCCGTACTTCGTGAAGCTCGGGTCGATCTGCTGGAGCAGCACCCACGCGAGGCCGTCGGCCTCGAGCACCGAGTAGGGCCGCGGCAGCATCGCGGGATCGGTGGCGGTGTCCGCGTACGGGCGCATGTCGATGGTGCCGATCGTCGAGCCGTCGGTGAGGTTCATGACCAGCACGTCACTGAACGGCTCGCCCGCCGAGCCCTCGTTGTAGCGGGGCACGAACGCGGTGGTGCCGCGCACCAGCACGTCCTGCGGGTTCGAGCCGTTGCCGGCGCTCCACTGGGCGGTGGTCGCGAACGCCTGGTCGGGGTCGATCACCTGCACGTTCTCGCCGTCCGAGCGGTTCACCACGTCGACCTTGCCGTCGAACACGCGCAGCACCGGGTCCGAGCCGATCTCCTCGAGGTTGGTGCCGACCGTGTACGGCGCCGTGAGGCTCACCGTGGCCAGGCGGCCGGTCTGGAAGTCGGTGGTCGTCAGCACCGCGGTGTCGGCGGTGGTGCCGACGCCTTGACCGCCGCCACCGCCGCTCGAGCAGCCCGCGGCCAGCGCGGCCGCCACGGTCACGCCACGCGCGAGCCCGATGAAACGCTTCGATTCCGTGCCCTGCATCGTCGATCTCCGGTGCTCGGCCAGCCGGGACGGGGCCGAGCGTTCGTGGATGCGATCTCGCATCCGGGGGTTCGTCATGGTTCGCCGCCCGCCGCCGCGGGCGGCGCGAGCGGTGCCTCGAACGGCGCGCTCGCGCGCGCCTCGTCCTCTTCCTCGTGCTCGGCGCGCCACTCGATCGAGCCGAAGAAGCTGCGGCCCGGCAGCGGGTAGCCGATCACGTCCGAGACGCGGTCGTCGGCCAGGTTGCGCGCCTCGAAGGTGAGGCCGAGCTCGTCGGTCACGGCGACCTTGAAGCCCGCGGCGACCAGGAAACGGTCGCTGACCTTCTGCAGGTTCGCGGGGTCGAGGAAGTTCTCGCCGAGGTACTCGACCTCGGTGAAGAGCGTGACCGGCGCCTCGCGCCACTCGACGCGCCCGACCACGTCGGTGCGCGGTTGGCCGGGCAGGTCGTTGCCGTGCCGGCTCGGCGACGGCGACAGGTCCTCGGTGCGCTGGAAGGTCGCGTTGGCGGTGGTGCGGAAGCCGGCGGGCAGCGCCGCCGCCGCGGTCAGCTCGACACCCTGGTTGCGCGAGCGCGCGATGTTCTCGGCGACCGCGGTGCGCTGGCTGTTCTGGATGAAGAGGATGCGGTCGTCTACGTCGGCGTAGAAGTAGATCGCCTCGAGGCGCACCGCGCGGAACCACTCGCCGTCCTCGGGGGTGGCCGCGAGCCCGACGTCCGCGTTGAAGCCGCGCTCGGGGTCGAGCTCGGGGTTGCCGACGATCGAGCCGCGGTCGCCGAAGAGCTCGAGGAAGCTCGGCGCACGGAACGCCGTGGACACGTTGCCGCGCGCCTCGAGCCACTCGGTCAAGTAGCCGCGCCCGCCGACCTTCCAGGTCACGCGCCGGTCCACCCGGTGCTCGGGGGCGCCGGTCACGAACGGCCCGAACGGGCGGCGCTGGTCGTCCACGTAAGCGAAGCGCAGCGCGGGGTCGATCACCAGCCGCCGGTCCAGGAAGCGCCCTTCACCCTCGAGCACCGCGTTGACCGCGCCGCGCGTGCTCGTGGGGCCGTCCTCGGGATCGAGGACCGCGTCCGAGGGGCGGAACTCCTCGCGGCGCAGGTCGGCGACGCCGGTCAGCGTCACGTCCTCGATCGGCCGGTACGAGGACTGCGTCACCGACGCGTAGCCGAGGGTTACGTTGTGGGTGTCCTGCGCGCCGATGCCGATCTCGCCGGCGAGGTCCTGGAACGCCTCGCTCTGGTAGCCGACCTCGAAGCGCTGCTCGGCGTCGAGCGCACCGCCCTGCCAGCCGTGGCCGCGGATCCGCAGGTGGGCGAGGTTCCGGATCGTGGCGAGGCGCGCGGTGTCGGACTGGTTGCTGCCGATGCCGGGCACGCCTTCGTCCTTCCAGAAGAAGTCGTCGACCAGCGCCGCGCTCAGGTCCCACGGCAGGTCGGTGTCGCCCTTGCCGAGGAACGACACGCTCTGGAAGTCGTTGTTGCGGCGCGCGACGGTGCGGTCGTCGGCGGTGTTCTTGGGAGTGCCGTTGTCGTCGAGGAACTCGAAGTCGCCGTCGCTGCGCTGGTAGCCGCCGGCGGCGAGCACGCTCACGCGGCCGAGGGCGCGCCTGAGCGAGCCCGCCGCGTCGAAGGTGCCGAAGCTGCCGCCGCCGAGCGACACGCTCGACTCGTCGCCGCCGTAGGTCGGGCTGGTGGTGAGCTCGACGGCGCCGCCGATGTTGGACAGCGCGAGCCCGGCGGGCGCGGTGCCACGGTAGACCTCGACGCGCTCGACGCTGCCGAGCGGCAGCGTGGAGAGGTCGACGCCGCCGCCGAGCGCGCGGTTGAGCGGGATGCCGTCGAGGAAGACCTCGACCTGCTCGGCGGTCGAGCCGCGGATCGAGATGGTGGAGAGGTCGCCGAGCCCGCCGAAGTTCCGCACCTGCACACCCACGGTGCGCTCGAGGATCTCGCCGAGGTCGGCGCCGGTGCCGGCGAACTGCTCGTGGGTGAGCACGGTGGCGAAGGCCGAGGCGTCGCGCGCGCCGGTGTCGGGCGGCGGCCCGGCCTCGTGGACCTCGACGGTCTCGGTCTCGGTGAGCTCGTCGGCTGCGGCCAGCTCCACGTTCTCGGAGGCGCGCGCGCCCGGCAGGAGCGCGAGCATCGACGCGAGCACGAGCCCGCCCGGCAGAGCCACGAGCGGGCGCGCGTGGGCTCGGCGTCGATGGGCGGCGCGGTTCGCGAGGCGCTGCACGAGACCTCGGGCTGGTGCGGACCGGCGGGGCCGCTCGGGGCCATCCGCCTCTCGCACCGCGGCGGGCTCCGTCGCCCGCTCCGACTTCGGGTTGTCTTTTCGATCGAGGTGGGATACATTATCCCACCTGAGCCGCTCTTCCGCGGCGATCTGCCGTGGAAGGTGGGATATGATAACCCACAAGGAGCCGTTGGAAAGACCCCACCTATCGATGGGGCTCGTCCACCACCTGCGCGAGGGCGCCCTCGGGCGCCGCACGCTGGTCGAACGCACCGGCTGGACCGAGAGCGTCGTGCGCACCGAGCTCGAGAAGCTCGAGGCCCACGGCTGGGTCGGGTTCGCCAAGCCCGGCACGTCGCTGACGCCGCAGGCGAGCGAGCGCCTCGCCGGGTTCTTCGACCAGGTGCCGCGGGTGGAGCGGCTCGGGCTGGCCGAGATCGAGCTCGACCGCAGCGCCTGCGGCGCGCTGGTGCGCGCCCACGCCGATCCGCCGAAGACCTGGCAGGTGCGCGACTCGGCGGTCCGCGAGGGCGCGTCCGGCATCCTCGTGCTGCGCAAGGAGCCCAGCGGGCTGCGGCTGCTCGACGTGGACGCGAGCTTCAGCCGCCGCAACCCGCACGACGCGGCGCGGGTGGAGAGCGCGCTCGGGCCGTGTGACGTCGGCGACTTCGTGGTGATCGTGTTCGCCGCCGATCCGGGACGGGCGATGGCCGCCACCTGGCGCGCGCTGATCGACCTCGTGCCGGCGCCGGCCTTCGATCGGCCACCCCGGCTCCGTGAGCCCGAGCGGGCGGCGCGGCAGAGGTCCGCGTGAGGTGCCGACGGAACACCCGGCGCGCCGCCGCGGCGCTGGGCGGCTGGCTCACGCTCGCTGGGGTCGCCCGCGCGGCGTTCCCGGTCGACGTCCCCGACGACCGCGGGCGCAGCATCCACGTCGCCGGGCCGGTGAAGCGCATCGTCGTGGCGGGCCCGCTGCTCTTCGCGCAGATCGTCGACGAGCTCGGCATCGCCGACCGGGTGGTCGGCGTGGCCGAGTCGCCCGAGATCCCGGAGCGATTCCGCGCCACTCCGCGGGTCGGCGAGGTGGGCGCGGTGAGCGTCGAGCGGATCATGGCGCTCGAGCCGGACCTGGTGCTCGGCGCCTACGGGCCGTCCCGCGACGGGCTCGAGGCCGCCGGGCTGCTCGTCTACACGCCGCTGCCCGCGGACGACATCGCCGGCGTGCTGCGGACCATCGGGCAGGTCGAGCGCGCGGCGCTCGGCGAGAGCCGCGCCGCGCCCGAGCTCGCGCGCAAGCTCACCACCGAGGTCGCGGCCATCGAGGCGCGCGTCGCGGGCCGGCCCCGGGTGCGCGTCGCGCTGCTCTATCCCCTGCCCGGCTCGCCACCGCTGACCTCGGGCTCGGGCACTCCCGAGCACGAGCTCCTGGTGAAGGCGGGCGCCGAGAACGTGTTCGCCGACACTCCCAAGTACCACCGCGTGAGCTACGAGGAGATCCTTCGCCGCGACCCCGACGCCATCGTCGTCGATCCGTCCGAGCTCGGCTGGACCCGCACCAACGAGGTCGTGTCGAGCCTGCGCGCGGTGCGCGCGGGCCGCGTGCTCGCGGTGCGGCCGTC
>CAYMQR010000024.1:0-16652 GCA_964392195.1 uncultured bacterium
CCGCGCGTTACCTGCAGAACCTCGACGACTTCGCGTCGGTGGTCGCCAGCGGCCGCAAGGCGATCGCGATGGACTACCTCGCCACCACCGACATCCCGCGCCGCACCTGGTCGCTCGCTTCCTACCTGCTGGTGAACGGCCCGACCGCCTACCACTACCTCGCCGGGACGGACGCCGACTCCGAGCTCCAGCAGTACCCCGAGCATCAGCTCGACATCGGTGAGCCGACCGCCGACGCCGTGGTCCGCGGCGACGGTCTCGTGGTGCGCGCCTACGACGGCGCGACGGTGATCGTGAACCCGAGCACCAAGACCGTGAGCTACCCGCTCGGGACAGGCTCGTTCCAGCAGCTCGTGCTGAGCGGCGGCGGCGACTTCCCGAACCCCGGCTCGGCGACCTGGACGTCGTTCGCCGGCAACACCGCGAACCTCGCGGCCAATACGGCTCTCATCGTTCGCCGCGCCCCGTAAGGGTCCACGCCACTTCAAGAGTCGCGACGCGCCGAGCGGGCTGGGGCCCGCTCGGCGTTGTCCATTTCCCCCGGCGCCGAGGGCTCGGCGTCGGGGGTTCGTCCTGTCGCCGACAATCCGTCATGGAACCACCTTTGGGTCAATTTGGACGTCAGCGGCCTGACTCGATGGCCGGGCGCTGTGGGTTATGGCGCCAGACAACCTGTTGCGCCCCTGCGTGGCGACAGGTTTTTTTTCGATTCTTGACGATTCGTGACGTTGGCAGCCCGTTTGCTCCAACGCTCATCGTCAGATTCACCAGCCAACAGGGGACCAACCACTCGGAATCCAACGTCTCGTCAAGGGCAAACCACCGGAA
Source organism: uncultured bacterium (assembly GCA_964392195.1). Taxonomy (GTDB): domain Bacteria; phylum JADJOY01; class JADJOY01; order JADJOY01; family JADJOY01; genus JADJOY01. Next base: position 829 of record CAYMQR010000024.1, read on the forward strand.
ACGGTGGGACGCAAAGCCTCTGGCCTAAATCCCAGCCGGGACATGGCAGCAGGGCTGCCGAGCGACCCAACCCGGGACCCTCCGCAGGGCCCACGGGCGATCGCGAGGCGCAGTCGAACGCTGAAGCCGGATCGCCCCAAGCTCGCACCAGGAGGCCCTCATGAAGTCGCACACGCTCTTCCGCTGGCTCGGCGCCCTTTGTACGGCCGCCATACTCGTCACCGGGTTCGCCACCCAGGGTCACGCTTCGTACGTGACGACCCACGTCGGTCCCAGCTCGGTCAGCACGAGCAAGGGTGCGACCGGCGCTCAGGCGCTTTCGGTGCTCCTGAACAAGGAGCTCAGCGGCACGACGACCGACCTGACCAAGGCGCAGCGCTACACGCCGAGCTCGTCGGGTTATCAGGGCATCTTCTCCTTCAAGGTCCCGAGCGACCTGGACGTGGCCGGAGCGTCGGGCCTGGCGGTCACCGCGAACTTCTACGGTCCGACCAAGAAGACCCAGCGCTGGACCCTCCAGGTCCGCGACTTCAAGGCCAAGAGCTGGATCACCCTCGGCTACAACGACGTCGCATCGGCCAAGACCTGGCAGGTGCTGAACTTCGCGTTGGCGGGTGATTTCTCGCGGTTCGTCGACTCGAGCCGCCAGATGCAGGTGCGCTACTACGCCACGACGGCGGTCGATTCCAGCGACCTCGACCAGCTCGTCGTCGCGGTGACCAAGTACGTGGCGGACGCGCCGCCGCCGCCCGCGCCGGAGCCGGAGCCGACCCCGACGCCCACGCCCGAGCCGACTCCGACGCCCACGCCCGAGCCGACCCCGACGCCCACCCCCGGCGAGACGGTGCAGGGCGTGCGCACGGTGTTCAAGGGCAGCTTCTCGAACACCACCGACCAGGTGAACTACGTCGCCAAGGTCCACGACATGCAGATCTTCAACGGCATCGGCCAGTCGAAGATCAACGCCGTCAAGGCGGCCAACCCGTCGGCGACGATCTACAACTACCAGAAGATCGGCGGACTGCATGGACCCGACCCGATCGTGCCGGCCGGCGATCCGGGGTGGTCGTCGGTGCAGTCGCAGAACCTGCTCTGGTACGGCCCGAGCGGCAGCGCCGTCACCCAGACGCAGAACCTCTGGTACTACATCGACATCATCAACCCGACCAAGCGCGCCGCGTGGGTGCCGATCCTCGTCGCGAACATCAAGGCTCAGCTCGCCCTCGGCTACACGGGCATCTTCTTCGACAACGCCTGCATCATCGATCCGAGCCTGATCACCGAGTTCCCGTCGAACTACACCGACTCGGCCTACGTGCAGGCCGTGAGCGAGGTGCTGAAGGCCGTCCAGGCGCAGCTCCCCGGCGTCAAGATCGTCATCAACTCGTACATGGGCGCGGCCGCCTCCGGTAACCGCGGTCCCGAGCTGCTCGCGAACTCCGACACGCTGTTCTTCGAGGGCTTCAGCATGAAGGCCTCGACCAAGTTCTTCTCGGATCGCGCCCGCTACATGCAGCAGATCGGCGACTTCGCGGCGATCGTGGCGTCCGGGAAGAGCGCGGTGGCGATGGACTACGCGCCGGCCGCGGACGCGCAGCGCCGGATGTGGTCGCTCGCCTCCTACCTGCTCGTGAACTCGCCGCGTTCGTACCACTACTACGCGGGCACGGACGTGAGCTCGGAGCTCCAGTCGTACCCCGAGGACACGCTCGACATCGGCGCCGCCACCTCCGACATCGTCGATCGCGCCGACAAGCTGGTGACTCGCGCCTATGCGGGCGGCACCGTCGTCGTGAACCCGGACACCGCCAGCCACACGTACACGATGGGCGCCGGTAGCTGGCAGCAGATGGTGCTCTCGGGCGGTGGCGCCTACCCGGCGACCGGCTCGATCTCCTGGACCGCGATGAGCGGCACCTCGGTGACCCTGGCGCCGAACACGGCCGTCATCGTGCGCGCCGCGCAGTGACCTCTCTTCCCATCGGTGGGTGAACCGCCGAGGCCCCGGTGCCGTGGGAACCCCTGCCCCACGGTCCGCCGGGGCCTCGGCTTTTTCGTGGTGTGCCGCCCGGTTCCCTCCCGCTCGCTACGAGCGTTCGGTGCGGCTGCCGTTCTACGCGTGTTAGGGTTTTCGTCTCGGACGCGGCGCGGCGAACCGCTGGCCGCGTCCGCCCTCCGACCCCGCCAGGATGAAGCCGCCTCCGCGTCCGCCGCGCGATCGCCTCGCCTACCTGGTGATGCGCTTCCCGGCGGTCACCGAGACGTTCGTGCTGCGCGAGATGGTGGAGCTCGAGCGCCAGGGCACGCCGATCGAGCTCTACGTGGTGATCCGCCAGGACGAGAAGGTCGTCCACCCGGAAGCCGTTCCGTACCTGGATCGGCTCCACACCCGCCCCTACCTGTCGCGCGGTGTGCTGGCGGCGAACCTGCGCTGGCTCGGACGCGAGCCGCGAACCTACCTCCGGCTCTGGCGCGAGACGTTCACCGACCTGTGGGGCACCTGGAACTTCCTGGTGCGGGCCATCGTGCTGTTCCCCAAGGCGGCGGCGTTCGCCGAGGACATGGAGCGGCGCGGGGTGGCGCACGTCCATGCCCACTTCGCCACCCACGGCGCCTTCATGGCCTACGTGATCCACGGCCTGACCGGGATCACCACCAGCATCACCGCCCACGCCCACGACATCTTCATCCGCAAGGCGATGCTGTGCCGCAAGATCGCGGCGTCGCGGTTCGTGGCGGTGATCTCCGAGTTCAACCGCGAGTGGCTCGCGCGTCACTGCGGAGACGCGGTGCGCGAGAAGATCCACACCGTCCGGTGCGGTGTCTTTCCCGAGCGCTACGCCGTGAAGGCCCTCCCGGTCGGATCCCGCGACCCCTCCCGGCCGTTCCAGGTCCTCACCGTGGCCAGCCTGCGGGACTACAAGGGCATCCCGGTGCTCATCGAGGCGTGCCGGCTGGTGCGCCACCGCATTCCCGGGCTGCGCTGGGAGCTGATCGGCGGTGGCCCCGATCGGGCCGCGCTCGAGGAGCAGATCGCCGCGGCCGGCGTCGGAGACGTGTTGACGCTGGCCGGGCCCAAGCCCGAGGACCACGTGGCCGAGCGGCTCCGCAGCGCGGACGCGTTCGTGCTGACCAGCGTGGTGATGCCCGACATGCGCATGGAGGGGATCCCGGTGGTGCTGATGGAGGCGCTCGCGAGCGGGCTGCCCACGGTCGCCACCCGCATCTCGGGTATCCCCGAGCTGGTGATCGACGGCGACACCGGCTGGCTGGTTCCCGACCGAGATCCCGCCGCCGTCGCCGATGCCCTGGCCGGGCTGTACAATGACCCGATCGAGGCCGCGCGCCGCGGCGCGCGCGGGCGTGAGCACGTCCTCGCGGAGTTCACCGTCTCCGGGAACGTCGCCCGCCTGCGTCGCCTGCTGCAGGACGCCGTCGCGGCCGCGAGCTGAGCCACCGCCCACCCGAGAGCACGAACCGAGACCATGCTCCTCGATCTCGTGATCTTCGTGTCGCTGGCGGTGCTGGTGTACACGTTCGTCGGCTACCCGGCGCTGATGGCGGCGTGGGCGCGCGTGGCGCCGCGGCCGGTGCGCTCGGCGCCGATCACGCCGCGCGTGACGCTCCTCGTCTGCGCGCACAACGAGGAAGACGTGATCGAGCGCAAGCTCGAGAACTCGCTCCGGATCGACTACCCGCGCGAGCTCCTCGAGATCCTGGTCGTCGACGACGGCTCGACCGACCGCACCGCCGAGATCGTGCGGCGCTTCGAGGCGCGCGGCGTACGCCTCGAGTCGCAGAGCCCGCGCCAGGGAAAGAGCCTGGCGGTGAACATCGGGGTGTCGAAGGCGAGCGGCGAGCTGATCGTGCTCTCGGACGCCTCCCCGGACTACGTGCCGGGCGCGGTGCGAGCCGCCGTGCGCCACTTCGCGGACCCGGACGTGGGCGTGGTCGCGGGGCGGATCCGCCTCCAGGACAGCGCCTCCGCGGTGGAGGTCCCGGCGGGGCTCTACTGGAAGTACCAGGAGATGCTGTGCGTGTGGGAGAGCGCGACCGGCACCACGGTGGGCGTGAACGGCAACCTGTTCGCGTTCCGTCGTGAGCGCTTCACCCCGCTTCCCGCGGGCACGATCAACGACGAGTTCACGATCGCGATGACGATGGCGACGCGCGGCTTGCGGGTGCTCTACGACCCCGAGGCCGTGACCCACGACATCGTGTCGTCGTCGATGTCCGACGAGGTGGCGCGGCGCGCGCGCATCAACGCCGGCCGCTACCAGGCGCTGCTGCAGACGTCGTTCCTGTCGCTCGCGCACCCGGGGCTCACGTTCCGGCTGGTGTCGCACAAGCTCAGCCGGCCGCTGGCGCCGCTCTTCATGATCTCGCTGCTGATCGCCACCGTGGTCGACTGGGCGGGCCGCGGTGAGGATCCCGTCGCCGGGCTGCTGGTGCTCGGCCAGCTCGGGCTCTACGGGATGGCGTGGTTTGGCTGGGTCGCCGAACGCCGGCGCTGGCCGAAGATCAAGCTGGTGAGCGTCCCGTACTTCTTCGTGAGCGGAAACGTCGCGGCGCTGATCGGGCTCTACCGGTACGTGACCGGCCGTCAGAGCGTGACGTGGCAGAAGCGCACCGTCGCGAGCGCGTGAGCCGCACGATGGCCGGGCGGCCGCGGCTGCCGGCGGCGGTCGCGTGCGTGCTCCTCGCGGCGGCGAGCTGCGCGCCGGGCCAGATGGCGACGCCGCTCGACCGCGGCCCGTCCCCGGCGCGCGTCGAGGACGCGGCTGCCAAGACGCCGACGACGATCCGCACCGCGTTCCAGGGAGGCTTCGGCAAGGACGCCGACACCACGCTGCCGTGGGTCGCGCGCCGCCACGCGCTCTGGGTCCTGAGCGGCGGACCCTCGAAGTCCGCCCGGCTGCGCGAGCTGAACCCCGCCGGGCTGGCCCTGCGCTACACCAAGATCGGCGGCCTGCACGGGCCCGAGACGCGCCCGCCCGAAGGCGATCCCGACTGGGCGGAGGTCGCGCGCCGCGACCTCGTGGCGCGCGATGCGAGCGGCGCGCCGGTGCGCAACACCGAGAACGGCTGGTTCTACGTCGACCTCCTCGACCCGGCGCGGCGCGCGTCGTGGACCGAGCTGCTGGTGGCACGCCTCGCCTCCGATCTCGAGGGCTACGACGGCGTCATGCTGGACAACAGCGGCGTGGTCCACGAGTCGCTCATGAGCGCGCGCCCGGCGGGGTACGACGACGCGGCCTACTTCGACGCCGTCCACGAGGTGCTGCGCGCCGTGCGCGCGGCGCTGCCGGCGAAGACCATCGTGTTCAACTCGTACGGCGGCTTCGCGCCCGAGCCGTTGCGCGGACCCGCGCTGCTCGACACCGCCGACGGCCTCTACTTCGAGGGCTTCTCGTTCAAGGTCGCCGGCGTCCACTTCGCCGCCCGCCGGCTGACGCAGCAGCTCGGCGACTTCGCGGCGGCGGCGCGCGCGGGGAAGCTCACCGTGGCGCTCGACTACGTCGACGCAGGCGACGTCGAGCGGCGGACGTTCTCGCTCGCCGCGTTCCTGCTCGCCGCCGGCGAGCGCTCGTACCACTTCGTGAGCGCGCCCAGGATCTCGACGGCGGTGCAGGAGTTCCCCGAGCAGATGCTCGATCTCGGCCGCGCCCTCGATGGTCTGCGCGCGCGCCCCGATGGTCTGCTGAGCCGCCGCTACGAGCGGGGCCTGGTGCTCCTCAACCCGGAGGACCAGCCGGCGGTGCTCGAGCTCGCCGGCCGGTCCGCTCCGGAGCGGCTGCGCCTCGAGGGTGGTGGCGCCTACCCGTCACCCGGCGAGCTGGCGTGGGTGCCGGTCGCGCGCCGCATCGAGCTCGGGCCCCACAGCGCCGCGATCGTGCGGTGAGCGAGCGCCCGGCGCCACGAGTCGGTGGCGCGTCTGGTGCTCACGCCCGAGACCTCGACGCCGCGCGCCTCACCGGGCCGTTCGACTCCGGCATGGAGGGCGCGGCTCGCGCTCACGCGGGCGGCGAGAACCGGTAGACCTGGAACGACTCGTTGCGGAACGCGAGCGTGAACCAGCCGGGGTGGCGGGCGATCAGCCCGCTCACCCGGTTCTCCTCGTCGAGCCCGTCGATCAGCCAGCGCACGCCCACGCTCTGGAGGTACCGCGCGAGCTCGTCGTCGGGCGCCAGGTGCGGCACCACGGCGGGACGTCCGGTGAAGAGCGAGATCGCACGCGCCTTGCGGAACGCGATCACGTCGCTAGGCTCGGTACGTGCGCGGACGAAGAGGAAGAGCTCCCGCGCGCTCGCGGTCGAGACGCCGTTGGCGAGCGGTCCGAAGTCGAGCGTCGTGTAGCGCGCGACGTCGGTGATCGCCGCCGCGAGCACGAACACGGCGGGCAGCCACGCGCGCCGAGTCGGGCCGCCGAGCAAACGCTCGCCCCAGTGCTCCAGGTCGACGAGCGCGTAGCCGAAGAAGAGCGGCAGCGTGGGCAGCAGGAAGCGCGTTCCCTGCTCGCTCGGCCACGCCAGGACGATCCCCAGGTAGCAGAACAGGAAGCCCTCGAGCACGGTCGGCCCGCGCCGCACCCGGCGGAACCACTCGCATGCCGCGAGGCCGATCGTGAGGGCGGTGAGGATCGCGCGCGGCGTGAGCCAGTAGCCGTTCGCCCACAGCACCGAGAGCGCCCGGGTGTACACGCCGACGTTCCGCACCACGACCATCGGGTCGTTGCGGAGCTGGTCGGTGTAGCTGGCCTCGGGCGGCAGGAAGCGCGACTGGAGGACGAACCCGACGGCGTATACCAGGCCTGCCACCAGGAGCTCGGGAGTGGGCCGGCGGCGGCGCACCAGCTCGACCAGCGCGAAGCCGAGCATGAGCGTGAGACCCACCGTGCGGGTGGCCGTCGCCACGAACGCGAGCGCGCCCACCGCCACCGCGGTGCCGTAGCGGACGCGCTCGCCGCGGTCGTCGCGCTCGAGCCGCTGCATCGCGAGCAGCGCCGCGTACACCGCGGCCAGGAACGGCAGGTCGGAGAGCACCTGGTCCTTGAAGTCCCACACCCACGGGCTGAACCCGATCATCGCGACCACCGCGTATCGCAGCCACGGGCGCGCGAAGCTCCTCAGCACGCGCTCGACCAGCACCAGCGCGACGAGCAGGAACACCACGCACTCGATCTTCATCGCGGTGAGGTTCAGCTCGGGGAGCGTCGCCGCCACCACCGGGGCGAGGAGCAGCGGGAACATCGGCGGGTAGGCGCGCGGTCCGGTCGAGGCGGTCGCCGGGTTGTAGACGTAGCCGGTCGCCGCGTACGGCCGCCCCTCGACGAGGTTGCGGGCGTGCTGCACGTACTGCGCGAAGTCCGCGCCCCAGTCGTGGCCGTCGCGGATGGTGGAGAGCTGGAAGGCGCCGATGGCGAGCATCAGCGCCGGGAAGACGAGGCGCGCGTACGGGGGGCGGGGACGCGGGTCGGTTCGTTCCACGCTGATCGGTTCCCGGGCGTCGCCCCGTCCAGCCCCGACGCCGAGCGAGGCAGGCTACCAGGCCGCCTTGAAGCTCGCCGCGGCCCGCCTCACGGGCCGAGGCGCAACACCAGCAGGTCGCGCAGGATGGGCGTGTCGAGGGGCTCACCGCCGAGGTTCGTGGCGTCGAAGAACCACCCGGTCACGAACGGGAAGTCGCGCCCGTCGAGCGCCACGTCGAGCCCCAGGTCCTCGCCGGTGCCGCCGAACGAGCGTGCCCAGCGGGTCGCGCCGTCGCCGCCCGCCAGGCGCGTCACGAAGATGTCCTTGTCACCGGCGCTGGTGAGCGCGGTGCCGCGGAAGTCGACCTTGCCGCTGAAGTAACCCGTCACGACCAGGTCGCCGCCGGCCTGGACCGCGAGCCCCAGCCCCTCGTCCGATCCCGCGGCGCCGATCCCGCGCGCCCACACCGGGCTGCCGGTGGCGCCGTCGAGCTTGGCGACCAGCACGTCGTCGTCGCCCGCGCTGGTGAGGCGGATCGAGCCCAGGTCGTCGGTGCCGTGGAAGTAGCCGGTGAGGGCGACGTGGCCGTCGGGAGTGCCGGCGACCGCGATGCCCTCGTCCACGTCGCTCGAGCCGAAGCCGCTCGCCCAGATCGGGCGGCCGTCGTTGCCGCCCAGCTTGGCGACGAACAGGTCCTGCGCGCCGCGGCTCTCGAGCTCGATCGGGCCGAACTCGGCGCTCTTCGAGAAGAAGCCCGTGAGCAGGATCTCGCCCGCCGCGTCGCTGGCGACGTCGAGACCCTGGTCGTCGTCGCCGCCGCCGAAGTTGCGCGCCCACAGCGGGCGACCGTCGCTCGCCGCGAGCTTGGTCACAAGCACGTCGCGGTTGCCGTTGCCGCGCAGCCTGGCCCCGCCCACCTGCAGGTCGCCCAGGAAGAAGCCCGTGACCAGCACCTGGCCGTCCGCGGCGATCGCGATGCCCATGCCCTGGTCGCTCTGCTTGGTCCCGAACGCCTTCGCCCACAGCACCTCGCCGCTCTCGCCGGCGAGCTTGGCGACGAAGATGTCGCGCGCGCCGCCGCTCTTCACGGTGAAGCGCCCGAACGCGACGGTCTCCTGGAAGAAGCCGGTCACGTAGACGTCGCCCGCGGAGTCGGCCGCCACCGCGAGCCCGCGCTCGTCGCTCGGCCCGCCGAACGACGTGGACCACTCGTGGCTGCCGTCGCCGCCGCGGTACTTCGCGACCACGACGTCGTCGCCGCCGCGGTTGGTGAGCGGCCCACCGCCGAAGTCGGCCTGCGCCGAGTCGAAGTAGCCGGTGGTGAGGACCGCGCCCTGCGCGTCGACCGCGGCGCCGAAGCCGCGGTCGGTGGTCTCGCGGCCGAAGCGCCGCGCCCACACCAGCCCGCCCGGCGCCACGAAGCGCGCCGCCACCGAGGCCTGCCCGTCCACCACCAGCGCGCACTCGCTCTCGGTGGTCACGCACGCGCCCGAGTAGCTCGCGAAGGTGCCGCCTCCCGCCGCCTCCGCGGTGAGCGTGACCTGCGTGCCGGGCGCCACGAACACGCTGCAGTCGTCGGCGCACGTCACGTCGCCGGGCGCCGCGTGGACCGTGCCCTGGCCGTCGCCCTCGAAGGTCAGCGCGAGCTCGGCGGCAGGGCGGAACGAGGCCGTGACCGAGACCGAGAGATCGACGGTGAGGGCGCACCGCTTCGCGCTTCCGCTGCACGCGCCCGACCAGCCCGCGAAGTACTGGCGCTCGCCGGGGGTCGCCTCGAGCACCACCGACGTGCCGCGCGCGAAGCTCGCGTCGCAGGTCGCGCCGCAATCGAGGCCGCCCGGCTGAGACGAGACCCGGCCGTCGCCGTCCAGTGCGACCGAGATCCGCGGCTGACCGGAGCCGCCTCCACCGCCACAGGCGGCCGCCAGGAGTGTCACGAACACGAGCCCCGCGCGGGTCGCGCCGTTGACGCCGAGCCGGCTCGGACGGGTTCGGGCAAGGCGCCGGGAAGCGGGATCCAAGGGCTCGGAAGCGTTCGACATCTCGTCTCGCGTGAGGTCGTGTGGGGTGGACGAGGGGCTGCCCATGACGTCGCACATCCGCCGTCGCCGAGCAACCACCTCCGGTCGCGGATGCAACCGGGACGCCAAACCCGGCCGGACCGGGCAGCCCATCCCCGCGCCCCGCTCGCCGGGGTCGCGTGGGCGCCCTGGTAAGCTCGCCGCGCTCCGCGCCGCTCGCGCGCGTGAGCGGAGGATGTCCGCGCTCGTGATCGGTGAATGGATCCACAGCCACGTTGGCGTGACGCTGGCGATCACCGTCGGCGGCTACCTGATCACCGCCATCTACGTGCCGCGGGTGCTTTTTCGCAAGAGCGAACCAGGCGCGACGCTCGCCTGGCTGATCGTCATCCTGCTCTTCCCGTACGCGGGGCTGATCCTCTACACGGTCCTCGGCACCAACCGCATCCGGCGCCGGCGCGAGGCGCGGCGGGAATACGACGAGCAGATCGAGGTCGCGCTCGAGAAGCTGGTCGAGCCGGCTGCCGGCGCGTCGCAGCCCGAGCCTCCCGAGCCGTGGATCGATCACTCGCTCTTCCGCGTGGCGCGCAACCTCGGCCTGGGCCAGGGCACCGCCGGCAACGACGTGGTGCTCTATGCCGACGGTCCGGCGGCGTTCGCGGCGATGCTCGCGGCGATCCACGCCGCGCGCGAGCACGTCCACGTCGAGTTCTTCATCTTCCGCCACGACCGCACCGGCCAGCGCGTGCTCGACGCCCTCGTCGGCGCGGCGAAGCGCGGCGTCGAGGTACGGCTGCTGGTCGACGCCGTCGGTCTCGCGATGACCCGCACCCGGGTCAAGTTCTTCGAGCCGCTCACCGCCGCGGGCGGCCAGGTCACGCGCTTCCTGCCGGTCGGCTGGGTGCGCGGGTGGTCGTTCTTCAACCTGCGCAACCACCGCAAGCTGATCGTGGTCGACGGCGACCTCGCCTTCACCGGCGGCATGAACGTCGGCGACGAGTACGCGGGGCGGCGGCGCCGCTGGACGCGCCCGTGGCGCGACACGATGGTGCGCATCCGCGGCCCCGCGGCGCGCGCGCTGCAGGAGGTGTTCGCCCGCGACTGGTACTTCGCGGCCCAGGAGAGCCTCGCCGAGCCGCGCTACTTCCCCGCTCCCGGGCCGGCCGGCGGCGACGTGGTGCAGGTGGTGCCGAGCGGTCCCGACGACTCGCTGCTCAGGCTCCACCGCCAGACCCTGGCGGTGATCGAGGCGGCGCGCGAGCGGCTCTACATCATCACGCCCTACTTCATCCCCGACCCAGCGCTGGCGAGCGCGATCGCGCTGGCCTCGCTGCGCGGCGTGGACGTGCGCATCATGCTGCCGCTGCGCTCGAACCACCCGATGGTGAAGTGGGCGGGGCGCAGCTTCTACGAGGAGCTGCTCGAGACCGGCGTGGTGATCCACGAGTTCGACGAGGGGATGCTCCACGCCAAGGCGCTGGTCGTCGACGGCATGGTCACGAGCGTCGGCAGCGCGAACATGGACATCCGCAGCTTCCGCCTCAACTTCGAGCTCAACACCTTCGTGTACGGCCCCGCGTTCGCGGCGCAGGTGGAGGAGGTGTTCGTGCGCAACGCGCTGGCGTCGAAGCGCGTCGATCCCGCCGAGTACGCGCGCCGCTCGCTCCTCAAGCGCTTCGCGGAGACCACCGCCCGGGTGCTGTCGCCGGTGCTGTGAGCGGCGCGGTCGCGGTCACGGCGGTGCTGGCCGCGCGCGACGAGGCGGGCACGATCGCCGCCGTCGTGCGCGGCACGCTGGCGGCGCTGCCGGAGGGGAGCGAGGTGGTGGTGGTCGACGACGGCTCGGCCGACGCCACCGCGCGCCTGGCCTCGGAGGCGGGAGCGCGGGTGATCCGGCGCGAGGCCGCCGGCCCGCACGGCAAGGGGCTGGCGCTGCGGGACGGTATCGCCGCGGCGCGCGGCGACGTGGTGGTGTTCCTCGACGCCGACGGCCAGGACCCGCCCGAGGACGTGCCGCTGCTCCTCGCCTCGCTCGGGCCGGGCGTCGACCTGGTCAACGGCTCCAAGTTCATCGGCACCTGCCGCCCGGGCGCGATCAGCCGGATCAACCGGGCCGGGAACCGCTTCATGAGCGCGCTGGTGAACCTGCTCTTCGGCCTCGCGATCACGGACTCGCAGTCGGGCTTCCGGGCGATCCGCCTCGAGCGCCTGCGCGCGCTGCCGCTCGCCGCTCGCGAGTACGAGATCGAGACTGAGGTGCTGTTGCGTGGCGCGCTCGCCGGCTGGCGCATGGTGGAGGTCCCGGTCACCCGCGACCGCCGTGGCGCGGGGCGCTCGGGCTTCAAGCGCGTGCGCAACGGGCTGCGCATCCTCGCGCTCATCCTCGCGATCCGTGTGCGAAGCTTCGCGCGATGAACGAGACCGCGGTCGCGCTCACCGACTACGTGCTGGCGCTCGAGTGCACCGGATTCGCGATCGCGCTCGCGCGCGGCGCGGCGGCGTCGCTCGAGCGCGCGCTGTGGCTCGCGTTCTTCGGCGCGACCGCGTGCGCGGCGCTGCTGGGCGGCACGGTGCACGGCTTCTTCCCGAGCGAGACCAGCCGGCTCGGCGCGGCGCTGTGGACCGCGACGATGCTCGCGATCGGCGTCACCGGCTGGTCGACGCTCGCCCTCGCGGCGCGCCTCTCTCTGGAGGAGCGGCTCGCGCGGCTGGTGATCCGGGTGGGGCTGGTGGAGCTCGCGGGCTACGCCGTGGCGGTGCTGGCGGTGACGCAGGCCTACTGGCTGGCGCTCGCGCAGTACGCGCCGTTCGGGGCCCTGTGGCTCGCGGTGCTGGCGCGCGAGTACGCGCGGCGCCGCGACCGCGCGACCCTGCTCGGGCTGGTGGGGCTGAGCCTGAGCTTCGTGGCGGCGGCGATCCAGTTCTTCCGCCTGGCACTCACCGCGATCCGCCTCGATCACAACAGCCTCTACCACCTCGTCCAGATGGTCGGGCTGGCGTTGCTCTTCGCCTTCGCCCGTACCCGGCTCGCGCCCGCGTCTCGCGCCGAGCATGGAGCCTGAGATGCGCTTCGTCGCCACCACCGCGCCCGGTCTCGAAGGGCTGCTCACCGAAGAGCTCGGCGAGCTCGTCGCCGGTCCGTTCGAGACCGCGCCCGGCGCGGTCGCCTTCGAGGGCGAGTGGAGAGAGGCGGCGCGGGTGCTGGTGCGCTCGCGGATCGCGTCGCGGGTGCTGATCTCGATCCGGCGCTTCTCGGCACGCAGCGAGGCGATCCTCTACGACCAGACCCGGCGCATCCCGTGGGACCAGTACCTGCGCCCCGACCTCACGATCGCGGTCTTCACCCACGGCTCGACCGGCGGCGCTGGCGCCACCGGGTACCCACTCCAGTTCGCCGCGCTCAAGATCAAGGACGCGGTGTGCGACGAGATGCGCAAGCGCATCGGCGAGCGTCCGGACGTGAACCGCTCGCGTCCCGACGTCCGCATCGAGGCGCTCTTCGCCGGCCGCCGCGCCGAGCTCTCGATCGACCTCACGGGCGAGCCGCTCCATCGGCGCCGGCGGCGGCTCGCCGGCGGCGAGGCGCCGCTGCGCGAGAACCGTGCCGCGGCGCTGGTGCGGCTGGCGGCGCCTGGCGAGGGGCGGCTCTTCGCCGACCCGTTCTGCGGCAGCGGCACGATCGCGATCGAGGCCGCGCTGGTCGCGACGCGCCGTGCGCCGGCGCTCGGCCGCGACGCGGCGAGCTTCGCGTGCGCGGCGCTCTTCCCCGAGTCGCGCGCGACCCTCGAGAGCGAGCTCGCGGCGGCGGCCGGCGAGATCCTCGCGGCGCCGCTCTTCCCGGTCCGCGCCACCGACGTGTCGGCCGAGGCGGTCGCCGACGCGCGCGCCAACGCCGAGCGCGCGGGAGTGGCCGGCGCGATCGACTTCGCCGTCGCCGACGCCCGCGAGTGCGAGCTGCCCGGCGCCGTGGTCGCCACCAATCCGCCGTACGGCGAGCGCCTCGCGAGCCTGGCGGAGGCGGGCGCGCTGATCTCGGCCTTCACCCGCCAGCTCAAGCACCACGCCAAGGGCGCACGCCTCGCGCTGGTGGTGCCGGAGGGGCCGCTCGAGAAGAGCGTGGGGCTGAAGCCGAAGCGCAAGCTCTCGTTCGCCAACGGCCCGATCCCGTCGCGGATGCTGGTGTTCGAGCTGTACTGAGCTCCTCGGGGTCTTTCCAAGACCCCACCCCGTCCGTTGGAGCCGCACGGGGCCTTCGGCCCCTGGTCCCTCGCCGCGGATCCGGACGGGGCCCCACCCCGAATCCGGCGCGACAACGCGCCGCGCGCGCTAGCGCAGCGGATGGGGGTGGCGGACCCAGTGGCCGCCCACGAGGAGCCCGTCGAGCCCGCTCGCGAGGAACGTCCGGACCGCGTCGGCGGCGGTCGCGACGATCGGCTCGCCGTGCAGGTTGAAGCTGGTGTTGACCAGCGTGCCGAGCCCGGTGCGGGCGCGGAACGCGAGCAGCAGCTCGTGGAGCAGCGGCGCGCTCGTATCGGTGACGAGCTGGACGCGCGCGCTGCCGTCGACGTGGACGGCCGCCGGGCAGTGCTCGCGGAACCACGGCGTGCCGTCGACGGCGACGGTCATGAAGCGCGCCGTCTCGCGGAGCCGCTCGAGCCCGACGTAGCAGCGCTCTGCGTCCCCGGCGAGCGTCGCGGGAGCGAACGGCATGTGCGGCGGGCGCTTCAGCGCGCGCGACACGCGCTCCGCGAGCCGCGCCTGGCGTGGATCGAAGAGCACCGAGCGCTGGCCGAGCGCGCGCGGGCCGAGCTCGAGGCGCGCGTCGGCGACGCCGACGACGCCACCGGCCGCGAGCACCTCGACCGCCTCGGCGAGCGCGCGCTCGCGGTCGCTGGTGAGCACGCGGAGCTCGCTGCGCTCGAGGGCGCGGCGCGCGTCGTCGCCGGCGATCGAGGGCCCCCACGCCACGGTCTCGAACGCAGGCGGATCGCCGGCCGCTCCGCCCGCGTCGCGCGCGGGTGGCGCGGCGCTGGCCAGGGCCGCGCCGAGGGCGAGGCCGTCGTCTCCCATCGCCGGGCACACGTCGACCGAAACCACGCCCGCGAGCGCGGCGAGGCGCGCGCCGAGACGCACGTTGGCGAAGAGCCCGCCCGCGCACGCGAGCCGCGTCCCCCGGCTCTCCTCGCCGCCCGCGTGATCGAGCGCCGCGCGCGCGAAGCGCACCACCGCCTCCTCGACGCGATCCTGCAGCGCACGCGCCACGTCGGCGCGGTTCGCGCCGGCGAGCTCCTTGCGGAGCGCGCCGAACAGCACCTTGCGGTCGACGTCGAACGGCGCGGTCGGGCCGACGTTCGCTCCGCCGAGGCGGATCACCCGCGCGAGCGGTTCGCGGCAGCGCTCGGGGTCGCCGCCCGCGGCGATCGCCGTCACCTGGCCCTCGTCCCCCTCCGCGAAGCCGAGCAGCTCGGCGATCGCGCCGTACACGAGGCCGAGGCTGCGCTCCCACGGGACGCTCAGGAAGCGCTCGAGCCGCGGCGTGCCGTCGCTCTCGCGGGTCACGAGCGCCGCCGCGCCCGCCAGCCCGTCGCCGTAGCCGTCGAGCGTGAGCACGAGCTCGCGCGCTCGCGCCGCGCCGCCGGCGGCGCGCGCGAACCCCGCGGCGGCCACGGCGCCGAGCGCGTGGGCGGTGTGGTGCTCGACGGCGTGGAGCGGCCGCTCGGCGAGGCCGAGCTCGGCGAGGCGCCGCGCCAGCAGCATGCGGCTGGTGCGCTCCTCCACCTCGCGCAGAGCGGGGCGCGCCGCGATCTCGTTCTCGAGGCTCGCGTGGAGACGCGCCGCCCACTGGCTCGGGCCGCCGCCCTCGTCACCCGCGCGGTACTGCTCGTCGAAGAGCCGCACCACCGAGCGGCCCCACAAGGATGCGTACGCGACGCGCGCCACGTCGGCGGCGGCCACGCCGGCGTCGCGCAGCACCCACTCGATCGATCGGCGCGGGAAACCGCGCTCGCGCTTGCGGCGCGTGAGCCGCTCCTCGCTCACCGCGGCGAGGACGCGGCGCCCGTCGAGGAGCACGGCGCCCGCGCCGTGGCCGTCGCCGAGGCCGAGGACGATCACGCCGCCCGCTCCTCCGGCGCGCTCGGCGTGCCGCGGACGAGCCCGTCTCGTGAGGGGGCACCTGCGATGGACGGCGCCAGCGCCGGCCGGTAGCTTGGAAGTCTTTCGGAGCGCGGGGCCGAGCCCCCCCGTGGCTCAGGACCGGGAGCTCGGGTATGAGGTCGCTGCGCCGTCGCTCGCTGTTGCTGGTTCCGCTGGTGCTCGCGATCGGCGGGACCGA